>JBDSAP010000252.1:0-7366 GCA_039922055.1 Ferruginibacter sp. | reverse complement strand
ACCGGCGAATAAAATTTATTTCCCACCTGAACCTTTACAAGGCTTTCGGTATTATCATCAATAACTTTATATGAGAAAAACGATTCATTTTCTTTTATATCATTATAGGATTTACCCATTAACCGTTTGGCAGAAAAAATAGTATTCTGAGGTTCAGTTATTAATTTTCTTTTTGCCTCCTCGCCTACAATTATATTTCCTGATGGATCAAAATAAATTATCGAAGGCACCAGCGAATTGCTGTTGTGTTCCTTTAAGGCAATGGGTTGTTTTGATTCAGGATGAATGATAGATATCAGGCTATTGGTAGTACCCAGGTCAATCCCTACAATTATCTCTTCTTTTTGCAAACTGCCTGTCGCTATGTTGATACTTACTTTTGCCATAATAAAAATTTGCCTGGATTGGCCAGGTTGGTATTTGTTAAGTGTGCAAAAATAACAAATAATGCAGGGGGAAAAATGGCTTTAAGGAAGGCGGCCTTTCGAAATCAGAAATATAATAATAACAAAAGCCTCCCGTTACCAGGAGGCTCGCTATAATAAACTTATTGATCTTAATAATTCCTAAGCTTCATTTCCACCCTTCGGTTTTTTGCCCGGCCCGCGGCTGTTTTGTTGTCTGCAATCGGCACATCAAAACCATGCCCGGCAGCAATAAGCCGGCTTTCATCTATTCCTTTACTCACAAAATAATTTCTAACTGCATTAGCCCTGGCCTCGGACAAAGTTTGATTAAATTCAGCTTTGCCTACATTATCAGTATGTCCGTCAATATCCACTTTGTAAGAGGGGTTTTCATTTAAGATACTTACCACACTGTTTAACGACGCGTTAGATTTAGCGAGCAGTTTGGCACTCCCTGTTACAAAGAAAATATTTTGTGCTGCTTTATTTACTTTGGTAACTACGGCGGCTTCTATCACAGGACAACCATAGTTGCTTGCCGGGCCAGCCTGGCCTGGACATTTATCCTCTTCATCATTCACTCCATCTTTATCAGTGTCGGGCACAGGACATCCCTGGTAGCGTGCAACCCCAGCTACATCTATACATTTATCATTTTCATCATCGATACCATCTTTATCAGTATCAGGTATGGGACATCCCTGGTATTTAGGTAATCCTGCTATCGCAGGACATTTATCATCTGCATCTGTAATGCCATCGCCATCCTGGTCGGGGCACCCCTGCATTGAAGCAAGACCTGCTACATCGGGACACTTATCATTTTCATCCAGCACACCATCTTTGTCCCTATCCTTCGGCTCCTCTACAGGCGCTGGAGGTGGAGGAAGGGGTGCAGGCTCCACTACTTTTCTTTTTATAATATTGCCGGCAAAGCCAATACTGTGATATAAATGGTAGGCGATGTTTTCCGTAACCGGAATACGGTACTGTGAATTAATCAATAAAAAGGCTTCGTCAAATAAATTTATCTGCAAACCCACACCTGCCGGAATAACTGCTCCATAGTATCCTCCGTACTTGGAAAGCCCGGCTCCCAGCGAAACATAAGGGGAGATTAAATATTTATCGCTTAATAATTTAAAATTAGCAGCAGCGGTTGCCTCGAGCAAAAATTTTGTAGAACCTGAATTCGTCTTGTCCGGTATCGGGTATTCAAGGAAAGATCCAGAGGCGGTAGTAACAAAATCCACGTGTTTACTTAAGCCATTCATATAACTGATAGCGAGACCCGGAGTCATGCGATTCGTTTTTTTCCAATTCTTTGTTCTTAGCACGTCTACTATTCCATTGGCCCTTAATTCCGCAGCAGTTTTAAAATCATTGAAAAAAAAGTGAATGCCTAAAGCTGGCGCTTTTATGTTATCATCTTGAGCGAAGGAATTGATCAGCAAGCCGAAGGTTAAAAGAAAGAGGATAATAATCTTCTTCATATAATGTTAGTTTCTTGTATTAACAAAAGTAGTTGCTTCAAATGAAACCGGATAAATTATTTGCACATTAAAGAAGTTCCATCGGATGGGCAGGTAAGACATGTTCACTAACTAAAAAGCAATTTTACTGCGGCTTTTTCTTTCCGAGCACCTCTGCTTTCACCCTGGTAATGCCCCACGATAAATACCCAAGTCTAAGTGCTGCTGCTTTTGAAAGATCGGCTACACGGCGCATTCGGGGGTGCAGGCGGTCATTTACTTTGGCGATAACAGTACGCCCGTTTCTTAAATTTGTGAACTCTACCCAGGTACCCAGTGGAAGCATATTGCAGGCACAGGTAAATTTTGACTGGCTAAAAATTTCACCGCTTGCCGTACGGCGTCCATTGAATTTATTGTGGTAAAAACTTACCAATCCGTAAATGATCCTTTTATTGGAAGTTTTGGAGATCTTCGATTTTGAAGGCTTTTTTTCCTGGGCGGCGGCTGGAAAGAACAATAATAAAGTGCACAATAGTAAAACCAAATAAACAGGTTTTAAATAGTTTGGATAGTCAAGCAACAATTTATTCATGCATTGCAATTAATACGATAAACAGTAAACTATTTATTTTGAAAAAACTTTTCTCTCATCATCTTGTCTTCTCCATAAATATCATCGTAAAATTTGATCTTATTTCCTTTGGTTTCGCAGCTAAAATAGGCAATAAATAATGGAATGCCATTCTTCACGCCAATTCTCTTACGTTCCTTATTTGCCAGCCAGTTTTTTATCGAATCTGTATTATACTGTAAAGCATCGCCGGGCTTGATGTTCATACTATCATTTCGTGCAATGTAGAACGCCAGTTTATCCCACTGCTCAACACGAACACAACCATGGCTCAATGCCCTTGCTGAATTCTTAAACAAGTAACGTTGATTAGTATCATGCAGGTATACACTATAAGGATTTTTAAAATTAAATTTGAAAATTCCCAAAGCATTGTCATCGCCGCTACCCTGTACCACTTTATAAGGAATTCCCTTTGAATACTTGCTCCAGTTAACGGTGCCGGGGTCAACAGTTTCTCCCTTTGAGTCTACCAGCCGCAAGCCAATCCTTGATAAATAATAAGGGTTACTTTTTAATTTAGGAAGGTATTGTTTTTTAATGATGCTGTTTGGTACTGTCCATGTGGGATAGGTCACCATGTCGGATATTACGCTGTAGAGTAACGGGGTTCTCGTGGTTGGTGTGCCGCAAATTATTTTTGATTCAAGCACGATTGAATCATTTTCATAAACATCAAGATAATATCCCGGAAGATTTACCCAAATGTATTTTTCAGGCATAGTATCGGGCATCTGTTTATACCTGTCGAGATTAATAGCTATCCGTTTAAAGCGCTCTACATCAGTGTTGTTCATTGAGCGAATCAACAAGGCTGAAACTTTACCGTCGGCTTTGATTCCCTTGAGCTTTTGGTATTTTTTCAGCGCTGAATTTAGTTGAAGCGAATCCGGCAGTTTGCCGATGGGTTCAATACAACCGCTTTCCGTTAATCTTTTCTGTAGCAGTTTGATAAAAAATAAAGAATCCTTGGGATCATTCGCTTTATAAGGATAGGTTACATAGGTGTACACCTGCCTGTCCATGCTATCAAGGAAATGAGGGAGCGCTCCCTTCAATTCTCCATAGCCTTTTAGCGAAGGCTCCAGCGATGAGACCAGCTTTGTAAAATCATTATGTTTCAAAAATTCATTGAGGCTGGTTGCATAGAAATTAGCTTTTGCTGCGGAATCCTCCTTCTTTTGAAATGTAGAATCTGCTCCAAGCCTTCCATTTTTTAAATCCTTAACAAGGTGCATAAACGCATCTGTCAATACGATATCTGCCCGGCTCCATTGTGCCGCATCCATTCTTTTCAGAGAGTCACTATCCAATCCGCTTTTTATAGATTTCAGATCTTTAAAATGATAATCTGCCGGAAACAGGCCGTATTGCTCGGCATTTTGAATAAACCTGTAAATGGTATCAGTAAATGGCTGCCATTTACCCTTGTGACTCCATGCAACCGTATAATTGTTAGACTGGTAAAAATTACTTACCACATCCAGCAATTTCACACTAACGCTGTCATTGATGTTTCCTTTATTTTCAAATGCAAAAGCCAGGTCTTGTTTTATACTTTCACCCGTTTGCTGATCCATTTCATCCGGATCTGTAACGATGATTTTATCGCCTGGTTTATTGTTGTTGCAGGAAACTATGATGAAACAAAAAACAAGGCAAAGAAATAAATTTAAAGGGATCTTTTGCTGGTCCATAATGAGGCTAAAAAAATGATTAACTATCGGGCGATGGGTCTAAATGAATTAATTAAGGGTTATAGACATTGACAAGATAGCAAATAGCTTTTATATTGCAGCGATCTGTGGATTAAAAGTTCTTAACCACATATTACAATTAAGGCTGGCGAAGATGAATACGGTGTGGCAGCCTAAAACAATAATAATAATTTATTGAATATGTAGAGTTAACCGGTGAAAATAGGATTTTGATGTAAGAAGCCCGGTAGTTGATTTGGGAGAAATTATTTTTATAACCCGGCTGCAAGCGTATGACCCGTTTATACTACGCAAGGGTTAAGTGAATGATGTTTTATCTTGTTCTCTAAACAAATAAAACAGGCTTGATTTAATTTAAAACGTAATTAAAGTTCCCCAATGATAATAAGTAAAAGAGGGCGACGCAACCATGACGCCCAATGCTTCACTGCCCGGATAAAAAACATTATTCACGTTTTTTATCCTTGCTGCATATAAGTTGAAAATTTGCCAGTTTTTTCATCACCGGTAATATCGCCCTGGCTGCGAACTTGTATTTGAATGTTGGCAATCCATTCTGCACATCCTTTTTCATGAAGGTAATCGTTCACCTGGTGAATCACATTCATTACTTCTGTATAGGTGCCTTCCAATACTGTTGCGAAAGGGCCCACTTCATATTTTACACCGGAGCTTTGAATAATCGCTATCGCCTCATCCACCCATTCGTAAGGATGCTTATCCAATACTATCGGTACAATTTGAATGGAAGCGTTGATGATGTGGTTGTGCATGGGCCTAAAATATTTTTAAAAAATGCGGGGAATCTTTTGTTCGAGCATCATAAGGTCCGCCAGTACAAAAGCAGTAACGGCTTCCAGCACTACGGGCACCCTCAAAGCGATACACAGATCATGCCTGCCCTTTACAGAAAAATCTTCTACCACGCCAGTCTCAACATTTAATGTTTGCTGTATTTTAGGAGTGGATGATGTAGGTTTTATCGCAATGCGAAATACTATTTCGTTACTGTTGGTGATACCGCCAACTATGCCACCACTGTGATTGGTAGCTGTATGGCCTTCCATATTCTCTATTGAATCATTGTGCTCGCTTCCATACATTCTTGCGGCTGCAAAGCCGGTTCCAAATTCAATGCCCCGTACCGCAGGTATAGCAAATACAGCATGACTGATGAGTGATTCCGCAGAGTCAAAAAATGGCTCACCGAGTCCAATATGTAAACCTTGCACCCGGCACTCCACGATGCCACCAATGGTATCTTTAGCATCAATTGCTTTTTGTAATCCTTTTTCTGTATCCGTCTCCCCTCCTATTTCAAGAATGCTTGCTGTTATTTTTATTTGATCCAATAATTTTTTAGCGATAACCCCAGCAGCCACCAGGCACACCGTCAGCCTTCCGCTAAAATGGCCGCCTCCCCTGAAATCTTCGAAGCCGCCAAACTTTTTTGTTGCTACAAAATCGGCGTGTCCCGGCCTCGGCACGGCACGTTGCTTTTCGTAATCAGTACTCCTGGTATTATTATTATCAAATAAGATAGTGATGGGCGCACCGGTGGTTTTATCGTTGAACACGCCATTCATGATCCTTGGCAAATCATCCTCCTTACGTGGTGTAGTCCCTTTTGCGCCGGCCTTTCTTCTTTCAATATCGGTTGTAAAATCATCCACACTCAAAGGCAATCCCGCCGGGCAACCATCCACATTTATCCCCACACAATGCCCATGTGATTCACCAAAAATGCTAACCCTGAAAATTCGACCGAAACTATTCATAATGATATATTCAAAGCCTGCCGGCGTTTTTATTCCTTGTTAAAAATATTGTCACGCAACAAAATCAGCACTGGTAACGGCTGCGCCTAAATGTTGTAAATGCCGGTAAAAATCAGGGTAAGATTTATTGATGGCATCAGCATCTTCAATCATAGTATCTCCGTTTGCTTTTAAGCCGGCAACAGCACATGCCATTGCAATGCGGTGATCATGATGAGAATGAACGGTTACGCCCTGCACCTCGTTGCCACCCGTTACGAGCATAAGATCATTTTGCAACTCTATCTTCACACCCATTTTCCCAAATTCCTCCTGGAGTGTAAGTCCGCGATTGCTTTCCTTATGAGCCAGGCGACTCACACCTTCAATCACCGTAGTGCCTTCACAGAAAGCTGCCAGCGCCACAAGTGGCGGAAACAAATCCGGACAATCCGTTGCATTAAAATGAAATGCTTTTAATTTACCGGGACCAATAATTATCTCATTTTCTTTTACTGAAATGATGGCGCCAGATTGCATCAATGCCTGTAAGATTGCTTTGTCTGCCTGTGTGGAAAAAACATCCAACCCTCTCACAGTAATTTCTCCGGCTATCGCTCCTGCAACCAACAAAAATGCGGCGCCACTCCAGTCGCCTTCAACGGTATATTGTATTGATTGATCAGTGGGTTTTGAAGCGTTATCAACCGGGCTTATTGTAAAATGTTCGTAATGATCATTGTCAACCTGGTAACCAAAATGCTTCATCACACTCAAAGTCAGATCGATATAAGGCTTGCTTTTAAGATCAATAACGGTAATGGTAACAGGCTTTGTTGCCGCCTTGCCAAAAGCCATTAACAAGCCTGTTAAAAATTGTGAACTCAGGGAGCCATCAATGGTAATATCTGAAGGTTGTAAAGGACCTTTTATTGTGATGGGCAGCTTGCCGTTGTTCGATTCGATCTGTATTCCCAACTTCGGAAATATTGCATCGAAAAAATTCATCGGCCTGGTTAATAAACTACCTGTTCCGTTGATGGTGATCTGCTGTGAGCTCAGTGCGGCAACAGGTGCAAACATCCGGATACCTAAACCACTTTCGCCGCAATTGATCACCTGTCCTTTATCTTCTGTTGATGCGTCTGCATGTACACTCTTTTGTTTAATGCCACCCTTTATCACAATGCTGATGGGAGACCTTTTTACGATAACTGCACCGAGGCTTTGGATAACATCCAGTGCAGCAAGATCATCGTTACTCGTGCCTGGATTAATGATCTCTGTTTCTCCATCGTGCAACAAGGCTGCGGCACAGGCACGCTGCATAGAGCTTTTAGAAGCTGCGGAAATAATGGAGCCTGAAATAATAGAAGGT
>JBDSAP010000251.1:0-3069 GCA_039922055.1 Ferruginibacter sp. | reverse complement strand
TCGAATAGGCTGGAAACAAAAATAGCAATACTTTTTTTGTGAGTATTATAATTGAGCTCCCTTATTACATGGCGCAGCTTTTCCAATACAGGAACAGCCTCATCTTCAGGATAGCTGGCAAATAATTCCTTTGCTATTTTATCTGTGGCACTCTTAAGCTTATTGACCAACCCGACTTTTAAATTCATTGTTGGCTCGAATGGAAGTAATAACGAAATGCAGGGGATATTTTTGGTGTCGTCTAATGCCAGGGTGGAGCGTGTTGTTAATTGGTGCAGCATAACCGATGATTTTATTTGTACAAAAATACCCAGCAATTAAACCTATAAACATGACGATGAACAGGTGATTGGCTGATAGGGATCAGGGATTAAAATCGATACTTTTTTTTCGAATTGCAGCGTAATATTTATGGCTTTTTTAGATTTCTATCAATTTTATTGCAGGGGTACTTTGTTTTTGAAAACTTATATGGTCCGCAAAATCAATTGAAAGTTTACATCAAATTCATCTTTAATTTTTATCAACCCTGCCATTTTTTTGGGTGGAATTAATTTGAAGTCGGAGAAGCAGAACCTGTGGCCGCCATTTAACTTTATATATCCGGCGCCGATGGTAGTGAATGAGTACGATACTTCAAATCGTTTTACCACGCCTGCAAGTTCTACTTCCAGGGAGCCATCTATAGATTCAGTTTTACTCAACGGGGAAGGCATGGATTGAAGGGAGAGAAAACGAATATTTAATTTTGGATATTCTTCTGCTTTTAATGTTTTACGAAGATCTTTTGTAATCATGCTACTATGGCAATTAAAACTGAGTACATCCATTTGCAAATTACCGGAAAGCCTTATTGGCGTAGACAGTTCATCGATACAAACAATGGTATCCTTAGCTGCGTACTCATTTATGTTACAGGTAAAGCTATTGATATTCGACTTCCCTTCTACCCTTAATGTACTGTTTTTTTCTACCACCCATTTTACTATATGATGAGCAGTTGGATCTTTAATCAATTTGGTAGCTCCTGCAAACATTGCAGTAATTATAAATAATACCGCTGGAATAATTATAGAGCGAAATTTTTTATTGTGTAACATGATCGTAAATTTATTTGTGCCTGGTTAAAACTAAAAGAATGAGCCTGGGCCCATTCTTTTACACCGTATTATTCATGTAAGTAAGCCCATATTAGAAGCCAACTACCGCTTCAATTACAAAGCCTTTGAATTTACCGCCACTGCGGTAATCAGTAGTTGCGAAATTTTTGTAGTTCTGAATTACGTATTCGCCTTTCATCAACACATTTTTTGTAACAAACCAACCTGCTGCCAGGGCGGTACGATCAACTTTTATATCAGTGGTTGCGGCTGTAAGCTGCCCTTTAACGGTATTGTACCTTGCGCCTACAAACAGGTTTTCTTCTTTGCCAAACCTATAAACTACATCACCGGATATTTGATTGAATTTTCTGCTCAACACTTCAGTCTTAGACCTGCCTTTTGCAGTTTCATAGGTACCGAATAATTCTAAGCCCATTACTTTCAAAAATCCATTCAACATAATTGCATCAACTTTTCCTTTGAAGTTGGCTGCGTTAAGCCTTCCGGAGAAAGCGATGGCATCACCGGCGGGTTTAGTTGTACCTGTTGCATATTTTTCCATTACATTCTGATAGTTTGAACCGGTACGGTCGCCACTAAATAAAGTAAGTCCACTGCCGGCATTGCTTCCATTATGATAATAGCTTCCTGATACACGTATCCTGGCAATATCACCTATGGTTTTATCTATACCACCTTTCAAATAAATAGAAGGCGATCTTTTTATATTATCATCAACTGGTGTTTTATAAGTAGAATCAACATTGCCTTTGATCATACCATTGGTTATTCCTACCATTCCAAACAAACCATTTTTTTGCAGGTATATTTCACCGCCTATCTCAGTAGCAAAATCATCCACGATCAGGTTATCCATAAATGCATTGTAAATCGTTTGTCCGCCATCAGAGCGACGGAAATGCGCATCACCATAATTGATTTCCATGTGGCCTACTTTGATGGTGGCAATTTCCATCAGGCTGGTCCAGAACTTACCTTTAAGGGGAAGCTTGTCAAATTGGATATATCCACCCTTTACCCATGTTTCATTATGGTGACGGGAAGACATATAACTGGTCACATTTAAACGGATTCCATCCGCTAATTGAATATCCATAAACAGGTTGGCCTGGGCTGTCATAAAACCAGATTGAAGCGGATACAACCTGTTGGTTGTTGTATTATCTAAAGCAGTTTTATTTTCGTGTTTCAGGTTTTGATACTGTTGAGTGAAACCTGCGCCAAAGCGTACTCTTGCGCCTTCGTAGCTCATAGTATCCGGTGTTTTGGATGTTTCAAAAACATTGATACCCCGTTGGTCGTAGGGTCTCCAATAGGATGGTCTTCCATAATATTCTTTCTGGGCCATAGCTGCTATTGGAAGTACACAGGCCAGCAGCAAAGTAATTTTGAAGGTGTTCCTGGAAAATATCTTTTTCATAATAATAGATTTTTAAGCGTTAATGATTTTGGTTTAATTTATTGAAGTGGTTGTTTTAAGATTGAATTACCTGATAAACTTTAAGTTGTAAGAAATAGCAATATCGTCGCCTGTCTTTATTGTGCCCAGCATAACTTTTGGCGGTTTCACATTATAATCCGTCATTTTCATTTTCTTTACGCCATTCACTGTAAAGCTTTTGTCAGCGGGATTGTACTTACCCGTTGCGATGAGGTTGGTTTCTTTTACTGTACCTGCGATTGTAAGTCTGCCTACGCAGTTCAGTTGATAATTATTTCCTCCGGTTGCAGTAATGGTACCTGATGTTAGTACGAAACTGATATTGGGATTTTTATCCGTATTTAATGCTTTGTAAGTGTTGTTGTCCATCATGGTATGGTCACTCTTCAAACTGGTTGCCGGAAGTGTAAAGCTTAACCTGGAGATAGAAGTGATATTACCGGAAGGGTCAACAACAAAGGCAGCTTCGCTGGTTCCTTTTGCGGCTTTCATTTCCCAATCGTG
>JBDSAP010000250.1:0-12238 GCA_039922055.1 Ferruginibacter sp. | reverse complement strand
GTTTATTATCATATCCACTCTTACCTGCACGATATCTTTCGAAACTGCACCGCTGTCATCAGTTACTGTTAATTCGAATTGATAATTTCCCTGCACGAGGTTAGTGATCGACGTGAAAGCCGCATTTGGTGAAACGATTGTTCCTGTCGCCGGGCCGGAGATAAGCACCCATGAATAGTTTACAATGTTGCCATCCAAATCTGTTCCGCCACCGTTTAAGATCGTGCTATTTACAGGAAGTGTAATTACCTGGTCTGTTCCAGCATCTGCAGTTGGAATCAGGTTTGCGGCATTATTTACCGTTACAGATATAGTGTCTTTTGAAACAGCGCCGTTGTCATCTACTACTGTTAATTCAAATTCATACACACCTTTCAGCAGGCTATTGATAGATACAAAGGCAGTATTGGCGGATGCTATCAAGGCTGTCGATGGACCTGAAACCTGTGCCCATGCAAAGCTGCTGATTGTACCATCCGCGTCAATACCAGCACCCGATAATGTAGCGCTGTCAACTGGTAGCGTAATAAATTGATCTGATCCAGCATCTGCTACAGGGGCAAGGTTTGCGGCTGAATATACGATTACTTGTATGGTATCCTTTGAAGTTGCTCCGCCATCATCCGTTACGGTTAATTCAAATTCATATATTCCCGATACTAAATTGTTGATTGACGAAGAAGATGCATCTGGTGATGCGATCACTCCTGTTGAAGGGCCGGAAATTTCTACCCATGCATAAGAGAAGATCACGCCGTCTAAATCTGTGCCATTACCTGTGAGGGTTGTACTATTGATCGGCAAAGTGATCGCCAGGTCTGTTCCTGCATTTGCAGATGGCGCTGTGTTGATGGCTGAATTTACTATCACCTGGATGGTATCTTTTGCGATAGCTCCGTTGTTATCGGTTACAGTCAATTCAAATTGGTAGGTACCTTGTACCAGGTTACTAATGTTGCCTGATGCAGAATTAACAGACATGATCAAAGCGGATGAAGGACCTGATATTTGTGCCCATGCATAAGCGCTGATCGTACCGTCTGTATCGATTCCGTTTCCTGTTAAAATTGTACTGTTTACCGGTAAAGTAATCACCTGGTCAGTTCCTGCATCTGCAGTTGGAACGAGATTGATTGCTGCATTAACGGTTACTTCTATTATATCGGTTGATACTGCACCGCTATCATCGGTTACTGTTAACTCGAATTGATAATTACCCTGTATCAAATTGTTGACAACTGTAGAAGCGGAACCAGGAGCAACGATAGAAACTAATGGACCGGATAATTGCGCCCATGAATAGTTGCTGATGGCGCCATCTGTATCAGTACCGATCCCTGATAAGAGTATACTGCTGATTGGTAAGGTGATCGACTGGTCAGTTCCTGCATCTGCTGTTGGGGCAAGGTTTGCTGCTGGGTTTACGGTTACATACATTGTATCTTTTGAAACGGCACCCATATCATCTGTTACGGTAAGTTCATATTCATAAACACCTTTTACCAAATTGCTGACAGCCGTGGAAGCTGCGTTAGCAGATGAAATGGTGGCGCCTGAAGGACCGGATAATTGCATCCATGCATAGCCTGCAATTGTACCATCCGTATCTGTGCCTGTACCGGTTAAAGTAGTGCTGCTCACTGGTAATGTTGTAACCTGGTCTGTTCCTGCGTCAGCTATTGGAGCCTTATTCGGCGCTGCATTTAATGTTACCTCCACAATGTCTTTCGATATGGATCCCTTATCATCTGTTACGGTCAATTCAAATTCATATATACCCTGAACCAAATTATTAACATCGGTAGAAGCTGAAGCAGGAGCTACTATCAAAGCGCCTGAAGGACCTGATATTTGTGTCCATGCATAACTGCTGATGGTGCCATCTACATCGTTGCCGGCGCCGTTTAGCGTTACATTATTTACCGGTAATGTGATCGCCAGGTCTGTACCTGCATTAGCTGTTGGAGCAACGTTGTTTGCGGCATTCACGGTAACATCCGTAGTGTCTTTTGAAATATCGCCGCTATCATCAGTTACAGTTAATTCATATTCATACACGCCCTGCAATAAATTATCGATTGATGTAGATGCAGCATTCGGCGAAAAAATAATAGAACTGGATGGTCCGGATATTTGGATCCATGAGTAACCGCTAATTGTGCCGTCTATATCTGTTCCGTTTCCACTTAGGGTTGTATTATTGATAGGCAGTGTGATTACCTGGCTGATGCCTGCATCGGCCGTAGGCGGTATGTTAAGCGCTGCATTTACGATCACTTCGATGATGTCTTTTGCCACTGCACCATTGTTATCGGTTACAGTTAGCTGGAACTGATAAGTTCCTTGCACCAACGAATTAATCATTGTAGTTGCAGAATTTGGAGAAATGATCAGCCCAGAGGACGGTCCTGAAATTTGCCTCCATGCGTAAGTCGCAATTGTACCATCTGAATCTGTACCTGTGCCAGATAAGCTGGTGCTGTTCACCGGTAAGGTTAGTGCCTGGTCAACTCCTGCATCTGCTGTTGGCGCTATATTATTTGGTGCATTTACTGTTACAACAATGCTGTCTTTTGAAACTGCTCCGTCATCATCTGTAACAGTTAATTCAAACTCATATTGCCCCTGAATTAACGCGTTGATCACCGTAGTAGCTGCATTCGGTGAAGCTATCAAAGCAACCGAAGCGCCAGATAACTGCTTCCATGCATAAGTGCTGACAGTACCATCTGAATCCGTTGCGATACCTGTTAAGATTGTATTACTTACCGGTAATGTGATTGATTGATCTATCCCTGCGTTTGCAGTGGGGGCCACATTAAGCGCAGGATTTACTGTTATCTGGATAGTATCTTTTGTTACTGCACCACTGTTGTCCGTTACTGTTAATTGGTATTGATAAACGCCTTGTACCAAAGCACTGATTACCGTGGTAGCTGCGTTAGGAGATACAATTAACCCCAAAGATGGCCCTGAGATTTTTGCCCATGCAATACTCGCAACCGTACCATCGGAATCGGTAGCGGTACAAGCGAGGTTTGTGCTAATGACGGGTAATGTAATTACCTGGTCTATTCCTGCATTGGCAACCGGAGGTATATTCACTGTCACAGGACTGTTGATATCCTTGTAAAACATAAAATCTCTCAGGTCGATATTCTTGCTGTATACATACGGATATGTTACTGACACGTGTTGTATGCGCAATGATTTAGGTGATTTCCAATTTGCTGCCGGATCAAAAATTGTAGTAGTAATACCAGGAAAACCATCAAATTTAAAAGTGACCACGCCGTTCACCACACTTACTTCAAGGAGGGACATCTTATTCATAATAGTACGGATCGAAGCCTCGGGGCCTGTTGCAATTGCCTGTGAATTGCCCATAATTGACGCCGTATACGGATTAGTTCCTGCATTTCTTACTACAGAAAATCTCGTTAATATTTTACCTGCATTATCTAATACATCAAGGTATTGGTTGGAGTTAACATTACCTGCCACAACTCCGTTAACCATACTGGAAGGATAGGCAAGGTACCCCGAAATTTCCCAGTCCTTGGATACCGTATTATTTCCCAGGTCACGGGTAACAGTATTGGTTTTCGCTGCCGCATCAACAAATACTATTTGTATATCAGGTGACGATGTTTTATCGTATTTAAGTACACTTGTCTTAATATTATAAAAAGTGGAATATGGATTTGTGAGATTTTGAGGAGCATTCCTTGTCCATCCCGCTGTGTTATTTGTAAGCGTATCATCAAATGGCAATCCTGCCATCAAATCTATACCATTACTCAGGAGCTGAGAGATAACAGGAAATTTAATTTTGATGTCTTGTTGAGTAATAGTATTAAGGCCGGTAATGCTCCACCGGTGCATTGCGGAATGATCGCTTTCATCTCCATGATAAAGGAACAAAGTGTCGCCCGTAATACTTTCAACCAAACAAGGAGTAAGGGCATTACCCGCCATGCCTGCCGCAGCAGGCATACCGAATCCGACTTCTGGTCTTGTTTTTCCAAATTGCCCAATTGCAAGACCATTATCCAGATAGTGGTTATACTTGTTCGTTTGACTGGCCTTCCAAAATTCACCATGATAAGTTGTTATGATATTCCTTTTTATCACATTCACATTGCCCCCGGCAAATAAATTGACCCCATTACCAATATCAAAATAGCCAGGCCCGGGATAAGCACCTAAATAACGAAGATGTGTTGACTGTTCCGTTTTCATAAGCCATTTGCTACTACCCACTTCCATAATACCTAAATGATAACCCGGATAGAGAACATTTAAAGGACTGCCATTCCTAACGAATGACTGATAAGCGGATGGGTTATAAAAAATAAGTTTGTTAGTTGATGAAATAGTTTCTGTTGTTAACGGGCTAAATTCAGGATCATTGATCGTTAGTACAGGTGTGGTAGTTACATGATCGGGCGTTGTGCTCCAGATAGGGTTATTGTTGGCATCAAAGCCAGTTAATGGAAATCTTTTAAAAACGCCGCGACCACCAACTAAACCTTTGACATAAGTGTGCAACGATCCGTCTTTTGCGATAGGTATTCCCAACGGACTGCGGATGATACCTGTAAAGCGCATAGTGCCTGTTGAAATCAGCTCAACCAACTCCCTGTTTACAGTGTTATAAATTCTTAACCAGGTATATGTGCGACCATTGTTTAAGGTAATTGGGGTGAACATACCAAAATCGTATGCATTTGTGCTGCCGGTAAGTTCCCCGTTCTTGCGAACGTTAGCGCCCCAGTTCTTAACTAATGTCCACCCTGTTGAGCCGGTTAAGGGCTGGCTATAATCAAGAGAAAATTCTAGGTAGTCTGAAAACACTCTTGTTATATTGTTCTTATCCACCCATGTACGATAAGTAGAACCCATCGACATTATCCTATTTAGAAATACATTGTTTGCGTTATAATGTTGAACCCGAAAATTTCCCGGATCACTTACCCAATACGTGCCGTCTGTCTGATAAGCTATGAATGATGCTTTGTAAGCTCTCTGACTTATCCTTGTATCATTAAAATAAAATTTATTGTTAGTTACGGTAGCATCCATTGTATAGCCGCCTGCAACTCCTAAACTCCCTGCAGGCGCAGCGGTTGTTGTGCTGTAAAATTTTAGTTGCTGCACTGTAGTTGCGGCATCGGCCACCGCTAATTTTGTTCCGTCTTTGGAAACCTGTATTGCAATAGGCTCAACTGTTCCGCTAACAAAAAGATTTGGAGTACTTAACATGCCGGTACTGCTTACTACATGGCGAGAGATCACGTTTGTACTTGTCACCATCCAAAGGTTATCGTTAGCATCTACGGCTAGGCTTCCAATACTGGGATAAGTAATTGATTGAACCAATGCACCGGTAGTTTTGTTTAGTACCTGAAGTAAATTTGCGCCCGCTCTTGCAACGAAAAGGAAGTTACCTGAGCGCTGTACTGCTAATCCTGTTATTCCTGTATTGGCAGCATTAAATTTACTGATGGCATTATTATAAGTTTTGCCGTATGTAACGGCATAAGGAGAACCGGCTGAAAATGCAACTTCTGTATCATCTGATACTTTTGTTGCAAATACAAAACTATTTGTATTTGCGTAAGCATCCCCTACACCCCAATACACATAAGTACCATCGGTACAAACCATTCTTACTTCACCCGTTTGCCCATTTGTGGCATTTTGTAAAAGCGTAGTTTTTGTTTGGGGTGTTATTATACTAAACTTACCCACTGAAGATGAACCTTCCGCATATCCTGTACAATAATAACCAGTGGTAGAAGTAAAAGCAAGCCCTTTCATACAGTGATAATATCCCCGGTACTTGCGATCGCCGGTCATACTATCTGAGCTATTACCAAATGTCCCGTCCCAGTTATACTGAACATTGTTAGACACCACTTTTATCACATACTCAGAATCCGGCTGAGATAATTTTACGCCGTTGTCATCTTTACCATCCCAATATCTTGTATAGCTACCAGCAGCAAATATTGAATCGTTCCAAAGTGTTCTTACAAGGGTGGAATCGTTTTTGAAAACGCCGGCGCTCGTGTGGGCCTGGGTAGATAAGGTAAAAGAAAATTTGCCATCCTGGGCTTTTGTGCTGCATGAAATTAGCAGAAGAAATATTAATTTCTTAATAAGGTTTTTCAAGGTAGTAGGATATTAGTTTAAAATAGGATCGGATAATATGAGTGCCCCAGGCACATTCATACAATTTGTTAAACGTTCTTCGAGGAAGGTTTATTTTGTAGACAGATTCCTATAGAAAACCACGTCACGTAAGGATTACAGAGGATTTAAAGAAAGGCAATACAAGTATTTATGAATAAAACCTTGTAAATGAAATGCTTGGTTGACAATTCAATCTGTGGAGTAAGGGAGAAGTGTAGTAAGTGTACGAAGTAGATGTACATTGATCGCTACAGGGGTGAGTAATGTTACTCTATGCTTTTGAGATAATTACAGAATCAACGGCTATACCCGGGGAAAGAAATATTATGAAAGTGAAGGAAGAGAGGGTTGACTCAATAGCGTCATACGCATTAGTAAATTAAAAAGATTTGTTAGGGCAAGATAAAATTACAAGGAGAATGATAAAAACGCAGGAAACGTGAAGAGGATTTGAAAGCAGGATAAAACCTGCACTTATTGTTTTCAGAGTTTGGATTGGAAATAGGAGAGCACAGATATTGTATTTGAAAATCCTGGGCATAAAAAAACCCCGCAATTGCAGGGTTGTCTATCTTAAAGATATGTGGGTAATTTTTTTAGAGGTGCTACTTATAGTTCACAGGAACACTGATCTGTTTGCAAGAAAATTTAAAAGGCATTTTTATCACCTTTAATAGTTACGAATATGGTTAAGATAATGATGCGTATATCGAGCCACAAACTCCAGTTCTCGAGGTACCAAATATCATGTTCAATACGTTTACGAAGCTGTTCAGGTTCCTTGATCTCACCGCGAAAACCATTTACCTGGGCCCAACCCGTCACACCGGGTTTTACATAGTGACGGATCATGTATTCATTCAACAACCTTGAATAATCTTCGGTGTGCTTCAGCATGTGAGGCCTCGGACCTACAACCGACATATCTCCTAACAGCACATTAAAAAATTGAGGAAGTTCATCTAAACTTGTTTTCCTTAAAAATTTGCCTACCGCCGTTATCCGGTTATCATCACGGGTCACCTGTTTCAAATCCGAATCCCTATTGACCCTTAAAGTGCGGAATTTAAAACACCTGAACGATTTGTTTTGCTTGCCTGAACGTAACTGGAAAAAGAATACCGGGCCTTTGGAACTAAGCTTTATCAGGATGCCAATTATAGGAACAAGCCATGAAAGAAGAAATGTAATAACTAAAAAGCTAAACACAATATCAAAAACACGTTTCTTGGAACTTGCCACAGGATCTTCCAGTGGTTCAGATCTCAGGGATAAAATGGGAATGCTATCAATAATATCGATATGGATATTGCGATTCACAAACATCCGGAAATCAGGTACGAATTTAAACCGTATCATATTTCTCTCTGCCGCTTGCGCCATTTCATATACGTACGAATGCTTTTCAGGAGAAATAGTAGAATATATTTCCATTACCTGGTTGTCGATGGCATAGGAAACACATTCCTTCCGAACACCCAACACAGGGAAAAAAGTAAGTTCACTAATGTTTTCGTAATCCTCAAAATAACCTTCAACGGTAATTGCTTTATTCGTTGAGGTAAAATGATTGACCAATTGTTTCGAAACATCATTGTACCCTAGTACAATGATTTTTTTATTGTGCCTGGTGTTCTTTTTAGAACGCTCATCTACCAAAAGAAAAATTATCCGGGAAATCAACAATGTTCCGCCTATGAGTGCAAAATTTATTGATACAAAAAGCCGGCTATAGTTAAAGTGGTAGAAAAATAGGAATAAAAGTAGTGCTGTAAGAAAAAGCGCATACGTCTGAATAGTACGTTTGGCAAACCTTTCATGATTAAATACCTGGTCGTTGATATAGAGCCCGGTTAAATAAGCAGCGGCAAGCCAGGCCACATTGCTAACGATAAATAACACAGTATAATTCTGATCGTTTGAACTAATCCTTGTTAAAAACAGCATTAATCCGAGGTGAATAAAGTTAACCATCAGCAAATCCACCAAAGCAAAAAAGAACCTGAAAACGTTTGTATATGAAAAGTTCATTGTTAGAAAATGAAGAGTTAGTTAGTTCTGTTAATTACCACATCAGCATTACAAATAGTAGTTGGCTGATTTTATCATCACTATTGTCAATGATTTAGTTATAAAAATACTCCAATTAAAACTGGATTTTCCTTGTTTTGTTATTAATGAACATAATACAAAATGCAATCGGTAAGCACATCTTCTGTATTAAGAAAATATCTTATTTCATGTGCACTTTGAAGGAACGAAATATCTCGTCAATAGACAGGTATCGCTCCGCATACAAACGTGCATTTTGATTAATTATTTCATTATCAGTTTTCAACGTACGGTCTAAAGCATCGATAAAAGCGCTGGGATTTTCCGGTTCTACCAGTATGCCCATATCGTTTGCAGCTACTACATCAAATAAGCTGGAACCCTCATTGGCTGTAATGATGGCAACACCCCCCACAGATAATATAGCAGTGAGTTTAGATGGCATAACCAGATCGGCTGCATTTGCCTTTTGTATCACCAGGTGTATGTCGGCCATGTTTAAAAACCGGTTGAGCTTTTCAAACGGTTGTAGCGGGAGAAAGAAAACGTTGTGCAAACCGCGTTTCTCTTTTTGTTCTTTTAGTTTTTCTTTATAGGGTCCAGATCCGCATATTACAAACTTCAGGTGCGCATGGTCTTTTAATTGTTCTGCGGAATCAAGAATAGTTTCCAGTCCCTGTTTCTCGCCAATAGCGCCGGAATAAAGTATTACCGTATCAGATTCATCAAAATTGAAATCCATCTTTAGGCTCCGCCTGCTTTCAATCGGATAGAACAAATTTGTGTCTACCCAATTCGGAAAAAAAACAACCTCACGCTCGTGTTTCGCTGTTATCTTTTTTATCATTCCCACAGAAATACTGCTTACAACATCCGCCTTTTTAAGTATAAACTTTTCTATTTTCAGCAGAATGCTAATTATGAACTCTGATTTTATCAATTTAAAATCACGGGCCGCGTCTATTTGCAGATCCTGTATATGGTACAGCAATCTTCCGCCTTTTAGAGCTCTGTAAAACAAGCCAAGCAAACCCAACTGAAATGGTGGAGCTACCACCAATATAAAATCGAATTTTGCACGAAAAAGAAGTTGGACGATCTTCAAAAATGCTGTAAAACAAAATGAAAAATCGGAGAAAACCCTTTTGAGTCCTGAAGGTTTGGATGGAATATAATGAGGGCACCTGAATACCTCAATAGACTTTGCGCCTTTACCTGGTGGAACAATTATTTCTTTTTTAAACCAGCGGGCTGATCTTGTATAAGGCTCCTGTACTTTCCACTGCGGGTAATAGGGGAAAGTGGTAACCACGGTACAATCATATCCCAGACTTGCAACATAACTGATCATTTCGCCATTGTATTTACCAATGCCCGTTAACTCAGGAGAAAAATTGCCACCAATCAGTAATACCCTTTTACCCATAATAAATTTTACTTAATAAACTAAATGTCTAAATGCCTCAATTCCTCTATTATATGCCAGTCCTGCTCTCCCGGATCTTGCAATATACCTGCGTAAAGTAAGACATCTTTAAAACAGCAAATGCCCATCCCCTGGCGCCGTCTCTAAAGCCACCCAACAAAAAGAAGCTTCCGCAAAAGTATGCTGGTCCTATAAAAATGCTGCGCATTAACCTGTATTTCAGGCGTTGCTTCCAGGTCCAGCTTGCTGATATTCCGGGAACATTTGCTGTCTTTAAAAAACGTCCCGCTTCCCATGAAGCATATTCATTGTGCTTGATAACATAATGGGACACCCCCCGAAAATCCTGGTGATCGATCTTACTTTTTATAACCCCCACTTCTCCTGTAAGAACAGGGTGCTCATGCACTTCCATATCAAGATTGCTCCATTGGTCTTCATCTATGCGTTCATATTCGCCTGCGCCCACTTTGAATAATGCCAGCTTTCGTAAGGGATATCCTCCCTTTAATTGTTTGCCCAAAAAATAGATCGTGTAGCTCAACCAATATCCCACTTTATCATCCCTGCCGATACATTCTCTCATCTCCGTTTTAAAACTTTCAGTGAGGTATTCGTCTGCATCAAGAAACAAAATCCACTTAGTGTTAATGTTATGATTTCTTAAAAACCAATTGCGCTTCTTTGGAAATTTTCCATCCCATTTAAAATTTATAAAATCTGCACCATAGTCTTCTGCGATTTTTTTAGTGTTGTCTGTACTGCCGGAATCAATGATAACTATCCGGCTTGCAAAATCTTTTCCTATAGCTTCGAGACAGCCGGGAAGATTGCGCTCTTCATTTCTAACCGGTAAAGCGATAGTAAGATCTAATGGTGGAAACATTTAAGGAAAATATTTTAAAATTTATTCGATGCTGCATTTCAGGCCTGTCCGATCTCAGCTGGCCCTGCATGTTTATAAGACTTAAGGTTCTTTGTATATAGTTCGGTATACAGGTCCAGGTATTGATCAGCAATATGTTTTGCGTTAAATCTTTTTATATTCTTTCTTCCCGCGTTGATCAACCCTTCCCGGTATTCATCGTCGTTTATTACTTTCAATATCCCCGCCCGGATAGAGGCTATATCAAGCGGATCAACAAGGCAGGCCGCATCAGCCGCTACTTCAGCCATGGCAGAGCAATTGCTCGTTACTACTACTCGCTCTACAGCATTTGCTTCAACAATAGGAACTCCAAACCCTTCATAAAGAGAAGCGAATACAACTACATCACAATCTGCATACTGTTGACGGATCTCAGTTTGAGTGAGCTCATCTTTCCACGAAAAATCAATATTACATTTTTCAAGCAGACTAAATGCTTCCGAAGTAGGCATGCCTACAATATTTAATTTACATGGGATACCCTCTATAGCAGATATCATGCGAAGAAGATTTTTTCCTGGCTTTATACCTACCTGCAAGAGCACCGGCTTCTGCTTATTGAATGGCTTTGGAACGGGGACGAAATCTGGTGAAATACAGTTGTAGATCACACGTATCTTGGCAGGAGAGCATTTAACGTATTTCAATATCTCATTGCGGGTAGTATTAGAAACGGCCGTGATAGTACCTGCCCGGGCAACGGGTAATTTTAACCATAGCCATTTAAAGATCAGTTTTTTAACACCCTTGCTATTATAAAGCCTCATCACATCATGAATAGTAAGGATTGTTTTGCTTTTTTTCATGAACAATGCCGCATAATTTATCTCCTCTACTATGTGATTGATATCACCTTTTTCCGATTTGGAAACATGCATGATATGCTGTAGTTTTTTTACTGCGGGTAAACCGTTGTGAGCATAGTATAACAGCTTTTGTTCAACAGATTTAGGGAGCTGTTTCCTTATTATATCAAAAAGGATGTGAACACTGTAATAAAGCTCTCGCTTTTGTTGAAAAAATAAAACCTTCATAACAACTGCACAACCTTTTCCATTTTAGTGATGTCATTTCTATCACAGATCGGCTTACAGGGAAATCCTGCACACACCATCCATTCCGGCATATCTTTATTAACTACAGACCTTGCACCTATCACACAACCAGTTCCGATAGTTACTCCCGGAAGAATGAAAGCTTCTGCGGCCACCCAGGCATAATCATTTATTATTATTGGCTTTGTAATTAAGGGAAAGTCTGGCAAATTATAATCGTGTGTACCGGTGCAAATATGCGATCCCTGGGAGATAACCGCGTTGCGACCAATAATAATTTTTCCCTGTGTATAAAGAATGGCTCCGTTGGCAACTGCTGATGCATCATCCATCTCAAGATTCCATGGAGCCCATATTTTTGCTCCCGGATAAACATGTACTTTTTTTCCGATCCTGGCCCCGAAGATCCTTAATAAAAAAGAACGCCATGCATACATTGGCTTAGGTGAAGGTCTAAAAAGCAATGTACTTGTCACAGCCCACAACACACGACCCAACCGGTTACGTAAAGAAAAACTGGAACCTACATAGGTACCCTTATTATCCATATTATTTTTTTGAAAAATTATTCACTTTTTT
>JBDSAP010000249.1:0-8238 GCA_039922055.1 Ferruginibacter sp. | reverse complement strand
TGGTGGGTTTAAGCGCCATATACCAGGCCACTAAAAAGCTGCGCTTAAAGGGAATGCTGAGCCGTTTCAAAAACGAAGAGAAAGAAAACTTTGATATAGCAGGCGCCTATCTATTTGGCGACCGGGACTTTGATAACACAAGCAGCAGTTTCGGCCAAATTGTGAACCCCCTTGGTGCAGGATACTATCAAAACTATGGACGCAACCAGCTTGATATTGAAGTATGGAACGCAACAGTAAAAGGCAGCATTGACAAAGGAAAACATTTTATACAGTTTGGCAACAGCATTGAACAAACGAATATCAACGACCGGCTTTATGAATGGGAATACCAGGATAGCGCCGGTTATTCATTACCGGTAAGTACCGGCATGCTTAATAGTTTTTTAAATTCAAGCGCTGATCTCTCTATTCAAAAATATAGTGGCTATGTGCAGGATAATATCAGCTATAGCAATGCAGACCGGGAGATCACTTTGCAGGGTGGGCTTCGCTACAATTACAATTCGCTCAATAAAGAGTTTTTAGTGAGCCCACGATTACAGGTGAGCATTAAGCCAACCTGGAAAAAAGATGTTGTATTAAAAATTGCAGCGGGTAGTTACAACCAGCCCCCTTTTTACCGTGAACTTAGGAGATATGATGGCAGTTTGAACACAGATGTGAAGTCGCAAAAAAGCTACCAGTTAGTTGCAGGCGTTGATTATAATTTTAAAAATAACAATACGCCATTCAGGATTACAACAGAAGCTTATTACAAAATAATGAGGGATATTATTCCTTATGATATAGACAATGTTCGCATCCGCTATTTCGGTAATAATAATGCAAAAGCATTTGCGTATGGATTGGAGACCAGGCTGTACGGTGAACTTGTAAAAGACGCAGAAAGCTGGCTAAGCATTGGTTTCATGCGAACCAGGGAAAATATTGAAGGTGACCATTACTATCAATATAAAAATGCAGCCGGTGAGATCATCACCTCTAAAACTGATGACCAGGTACCT
Source organism: Ferruginibacter sp. (assembly GCA_039922055.1). Lineage (GTDB taxonomy): Bacteria > Bacteroidota > Bacteroidia > Chitinophagales > Chitinophagaceae > Ferruginibacter. Next base: position 7,231 of record JBDSAP010000249.1, on the reverse strand, counting down.
GTGGATAGCATCAATAATAATGTCGGCTGGCTGCGCCGCCCTACAGACAGGCTGATCACTATTGGGCTATTTCTCCAGGATTATTTATCTACGAATAAAAATTTTAGAGTGCACCTGAATATGTTGTACGGTAGTAATATGCCATACAATATTCCCAATAGCATTAAATACCGCAATGCACTTATCATTGATCCATACATCAGGGTTGATATCGGTTTCAGTGCATTATTGCTCAGCGAAAAAAACAAACGCCGCAGTCATAACCCATTTAAAGATTTCGAAAATATCTGGGCGAGCTTTGAAGTCTTCAACCTTATCGACCGGCGCAATACCATCTCTTATCAGTTGATAAAAGATTTCTCCAACGCAGTATATAGTATTCCAAACAGGTTAACACCAAGGCTGATCAATTTTAAAATTGTGGGGCGGTTTTGACAGGATTAATTTGATTTAACAGGATAGACATGATTGAATCTCTTAACAAGATTTAATTGATTGGCAGGATGGACATGATCGACTGTCTTTAACATGATTTAATTTGATTTTCAGGATGGTCATGTCTATTGTCTTTAACAGGATTTGATTGATTTTCAGGATGGACATGATCGACTGACTTTTAGAAAGCCGAAAAAAAATAATCATGAACATCCTGTTAAATCAAAAAATCCTGTTTAAATTTTCAGGATGGACATGATCGACAGACTTCTAAAAAGCCATGAAAAAAATAATCATGTCCATCCTGCCAATCAAAAAAATCCTGTTTAAAATTTTCACAATTGACATGATCAATTAACTTAAAAAAGCTGTGAATTAAACAATCATGTCCATCCTGTTAAATCAAAATAATCCTGTTTAAAAATAGCTAAGGTTTGTTTTAGGCGTAAGCACCAACAGCGTTTCATACATAAGCCTGATTGTGCTTTCAATATCGCTTTTATGCAACATTTCTACCGTGGTATGCATATATCTTAAAGGCATTGAGATCAGTACGGAAGGGCATCCGTCATTGGCATAAGCAAAAGAATCTGTATCTGTACCGGTGCTCCTACTTACTGTATGCAACTGTACAGGTATCTTATTTTTTTCTGCCACATTTTGCACTACATCCAGCAGCTTATTATGCACTGCGGGACCAAAAGTAAGCGAGGGCCCTTTGCCGCACACCGTATCGCCCTGTATCATTTTATTGATCATTGGCGTGGATGTATCATGTGTAACATCGGTGATAATTGCTATGTTAGGTTTGATCCTCCGGGCTATCATTTCTGCACCGCGCAATCCTATTTCTTCCTGTACCGCATTAACCACGTATAAGGCAAAAGGCAGCTTCTTTTTATTTTGTTGCAATAACCTCGCAACTTCGGCAATCATAAAACCTCCGATGCGGTTATCAAAGGCACGACCTATCAGGTAATCATAAGCAAGTTCTTCATACCCATCTTCGTAGGTGGCAACGGCGCCAATATGTATCCCCAATGCCTGCACTTCTTTTTTGTTCCTTGCGCCGCAATCGAGGAAAAGATTCTCTACTTTCGGTTGGACTTCTTTATCACCCGCGCCCATTCTTGTATGTATTGCCGGCCAGCCAAATACTGCTTTCACCGGTCCGTTTTTACCATGTATCAATACCCGCATTGATGGGGCAATCTGGTGATCTACTCCCCCATTTCTTTTAAGGTATATCAGCCCTTCAGGACTTATATAATTCACAAACCAACTTATTTCATCAGCATGCGCCTCAATTACTACTTTAAATGTAGCGGTAGGATTTATCACCCCAACTGCGCTGCCATAAGCATCAGTAAAAAATGAATCGGTAAATGGTTTGATATACTCAAGCCAGATCTTTTGGCCGCTGCTTTCAAAGCCTGTAGGTGACGGAGTATTGATATAGTTGCGTAAAAATGAATAAGATTCATCTGTAAGAATAGACTTGGGTTGTTTCGCTTTTGCCATTAACTGTTTTTTTGTAAAAGTAATTAAATACTCACCAGCAAGGTGAGCAGCCCCGATAAAAACATCAGTCCATCTACCAGGAAATAATAAAATATATAATCCCTTTTTTTAAAGGAGCTGATATAAACCCATAGTGTAATGCCCCCCATACCAATGAGGGCGGCAATATGGGATAGCGCAATGCCATAGAATTTTAAGGCCCAGGCAGCTATTATGTAGGCCACTAAAATAAATGCAATAAAGTAATTTAGTAAGGTGGAACTCATATCTGTTGCCAGGCTTTGCAACCCCCGTATCTTATCTACGGCTGCGTCACGCTTATCAAATATGATGCACAACATTAGCATGAAAAGGAAACGGACAGCAAAAATCAATAACCCGGCAACAGGCATTTCAGTAATTGGAATTTGCAAAGGGATCAAAATGGTTGCCATTGTCCATGCCAGCGCCAGCAGGATCGTTTTTACAAAACCTGCTTTCCTGGTAAAATGCAACTGTTTAATCGGAATAAGCGGAATGGCATATAAAGCCAGGAAAATAAAAGTGATACCAATATTATACATCACCAGTTTGAGATGTGTAAAACAAAATAGCATGCCGATGGCGGCTACGAGCAACACCAACAATGAACTGGTATTCTTTTGTAAAAAGAAAAGAAAAGAGGCGTATTTATTAAACGAAAATTTGCTCGTGAGCCAGTAGGCGTTATAACCCGATAATGTGGCAAAAAAAATTAAGGCCAGCAGGTAAACATTAACAGGATTTGAAAGCAATAACAAGGTTTGCAGGGCAAGCGCCGCAGCACAAAAAGAAATAAAAATGGAATGTGATAATATAAAATGAAAGATGCCTTTCATTATTGGACCTCATAATATAATGGGCCGGCAGTAATAACATTGCTCTTGTTTTTTGCAAAATCCTTCACATATAATTCAAACATCAAAGTGTCTACCCTGGGCCGGTTTGTATATCTTGGATCGGGACGCAATACATCAAACATATCCATAAGGATATCACTGTCAAAGTTTTTCCCTGCCGCCGATTGTATATCAGGAAGATGGAATGAATCGGTACGATTAAGTGCTATATTCCTGATAAATAAAAAGGCTGTGTCCTTCCCATCTACGAACCCCAGGTCGCCTTCACGATCGGTCACCCCAATAGTTAAAAGAGGAACATCGGCGCTATGAATAATTACATTGCTAGGCACCCTATCCGGCTTAATAGATTTGAATTTTATCTGGGGTGCTGTTGTAAACTTATCCTTACCGCAACTAACGGCAATTAAACTTATGATCAGAATTATAATGGTGTTCCGCATCTTTGTATATTATTTTTCAAATTTACTGATACAAATTGAATCAACCTGTTAAAAATAGTATCTCTGCGGATAAAATATTCAGCATCAAACCCGGAAATTTCAGCACGCTTGCAATGGATGTATTTCGGTTTCAATATGCACATAATTCAGTGTACCAGCAATTTTGTAAAGCACTGAAAATTGACATAGACCGGGTAGCGTACATTCAGCAAATCCCCTTTTTGCCCATCTCTTTTTTTAAGACCCATACCGTTACCAGTACCGCATTTGAGCCAGAGGTAATTTTTGAAAGCAGCGGTACCACCAAAACTATCAATAGCCGCCACCTGGTAAAATCGGTTGGCATCTATGAGGAGAGTTTTAATATGGGCTTCCACCAGTTTTATGGTAGTCCTGCCGATTGGTGTATCATCGCATTGTTACCCTCCTATCTTGAAAGACAACATTCATCACTCGTGATGATGGCTGACAAACTGATACAGGAAAGTGGCCATCCACAAAGTGGTTTTTACCTGGATGAATTTGAACAATTAAATCATACACTGCAAATACTGGAAAAGCAGCAACAAAAAACACTGCTCATTGGTGTTACATTTGCCTTACTTGATTTTGCCGAAAAATACCAAGTTCCTTTAACCAATACCATCATAATGGAAACCGGAGGTATGAAAGGCCGCCGGGAAGAAATGACCCGTGAACAGGTGCATGCTATTTTATGCGATAGTTTTAAAGTAAAAAGTATTCACTCTGAATATGGCATGACGGAACTGCTGAGCCAGGCGTACTCTTACGGAAACGGAATTTTTAACTGCCCTCCGTGGATGAAAATATTATTGAGAGAAGAAGATGACCCCCTGACTGTGCACGATGCTGATGGCTCAAATATATTAAGAGGCGCTGTTAATATCATTGACCTTGCTAATCTTTATTCGTGCAGTTTTATTGCTTCTGATGATGCTGGTAAACTACACCCCGATGGAAGCTTTGAGATATTAGGAAGGTTGGATAATTCTGACATAAGAGGTTGCAGCCTTCTGGCATTATAGTTGGTTTGTATATTTTGTTTAAGAGATTATACCAGCTACAAAAAATGCGGCCCCTCGACCGGGACCGCATACCACCTAACATGAACCTTAAGAAACCTATTTCGGCAACAACACGTGATTGATCACATGTATCACCCCATTACTTTGATTTACATCTTTGATCGTAACATACGCTTCTCCACCTTTCTCATCTTTAATAACAATATTCTTGCCCTTCATGCTGATCATTAAATTTCCGCCTGCTACTGTTTTAAGACTTGCGGAGCCATTACGGGTCTTTACCATTTTCATAAGGTCTGCAGCACTGTATTTGCCGGCCAATACATGATACGTTAATACACTTGTAAGGGTTGCCTGATTTTCTGGTTTTAATAAAGTTGCTACGGTACCCTCGGGCAACATGCTGAACGCTGCATTTGTGGGGGCAAACACAGTAAACGGACCGGCACTTTGCAATGTTTCAACCAGGCCCGCCGCCTTTACAGCCGCTACCAGCGTGGTGTGATCCTTACTATTCACTGCGTTTGATACAATGTCTTTCGATGGATACATTTGTGCGCCACCAACTTCTACGGTATTCTCTTTCATCGAACCCGTTTGCGCAAAAGTTACATTTGTTATGAATGCTGCTATTGCAATTGTGATCACTGTTTTAAATTTTTTCATTCCAGATTTTTTTACGTTGTTGATTTTATTTCGATCATGTACGTGAGTTAAAACCCGTTGGATTTTTATTCAGAAAAATATTATTGATTGTCCTTTTTTGTCAAAGAAAATGCCGGCAAATTGCCGGCATCTTAAAACAAGAATTATAAATTTATTGGTACTACATTTTTCCCATCACAAACATTGGCCCTTTTGGTGTTGGATTACCTTTTTCATCTTCGAGGGTTACTGCAAAAGCTTCTGCTTTACCAAACGTTTTCATTTTTTGAATACGATACCTGTCTCCCTGTTTGGAGGTTAGGATCATTCCTCCGTCTACAGGCTTCCCATCTACGATGCCCCACAACTGGTATCTTTTGCCGGCTGGCGCCTCGGGCAGATTGCTTGGATCAATAAATACTTCACCCGTATTTTGCATCCAGAAAATTTTGGCATTTGCTTCAGGTGCGGCTTCAAGACCCTTCAATGCAACTGGCACGCTATACCTGCTTTGTACCACATTCATATCAGCTTCCATCAACTTGTTACTTTCCTCAAACGTGTTAAGTGTGTTGCGTGCTGCGATAAGTTCTTTATCTGTGTTATTGTATTTGTTGTAGGTAACTACATTTAATGCGATACTGCCAACCAATAAAATAACGGATGCAGCGGCAGCCACTCTCCACATTGGCGCCACCATTCCCTTTGTGTTTGCGGTGCTAACTGGTGAATAAGCCTGAATTATTTTGCCGTTATTCGCCTCATTTATTCTTGCAAAAATTTTCTCCTTAACATTAGGCGCCGGAATGATTGATTGTGCCTGGGCGTAAGCTTCGATGCTTGTTGTTATTTCTGCTAACTCAGCAGCAACATCAGGATATTGAGCAACCCATTGAGCCACCTGGACAGTCTCCTTTTCTGAAGTAAGCCCCGCAGCATATTGTTCCAATAATCCTGACGATATAATATCTTTTGTTTCCAAATTATGAGTATTGCAATATTTTTCTTAGTTCCAGTATGGCGGTTCGCATTCTTGTTTTAACTGTACCCAGTGGGATCCCTATTTGCTTTGCAATTTCTTCCTGGGTAAGGCCGTTAAAATAAGCGAGGTCGATTACTATACGCTGATCGGGTTTTAAGTTAGCCAGTTGCTTTCTTATTCCCATGGAATCAAACTTATCAATAGCAGAATTGGCATCCTGCAAATTATTTACGGTGTTTTCATCACCCGAGATTTTTGATTGCTTTTTGTATCCCTTGCTGCGCAGGGTGTCAATGGTGAGGTTTCTTGTTAAATTCATCATCCAGGTAAATAAGCGTCCTTTGGTTCTATCATAACTGGAAAAATTATTCCAGATCTTTACAAATACTTCCTGTAGTATATCTTCCGAAAGTGCTTTATCCTCAACCAGCCGAAAAATAATTCCATTCAATGCGGGTGCATAATTATCGTACAGATAAGCAAATGCTTTTTGGTCCTGGCCTTGCAGCAACAGCACTAACTCATCTTCATTGTACTTTTGTATAACTTCCAAAATAATCCCTGGTTAAGTTTTCGAAAATAGAGAATTTTAAAATACTTTACAAAATAACACCATTTTAATATAATGCTGAAAAAAGCTATACCTCTTTTGCCCGCTGTAAATATTCGTGAAACGATGGACTTTTACGAAGCCAAGCTGGGCTTTACCGGCACCAACTATGGCAGTTACGCAATGCTCAAATATAAAAACGTGGAGATACATTTGTTTATGGCGAAAGAGAAAACAATGCACGGCGCTCACGGCTGCCTGATAATGGTTGATAATATTGAAGACCTATATGCAACTTTATCGGCGAAAGGATTGATAGACGTAAAAGGCAAGCTCGCTGATAAACCCTGGGGCCATAAAGAATTTACTGTATTTGATAACAACAACAATATGATACGCTTCGGACAAAAGCGGAACTGAGCATGGAAAATATTACCATAAGGCCGATTGAAAAAAGAGATAATGAAATATTGGCAACGATTATAAGGAATGCGCTTGCAGAATTTAAAGCTAACAAGCCTGGTACTGTTTACTATGATGAAACAACCGATCAGCTCTTCGAAGTATTTCAATCAGGAAAGGGATTGTATAAAGTAGCGTTGTATGGTGATGAAGTTGTAGGTGGAGCAGGTATTTATCATACCAATGGGTTGGATGATGATACCTGCGAACTGGTGAAACTGTACCTGGCCCCGGAGGCAAGAGGCAAGGGTCTTGCCAAAATATTAATA
>JBDSAP010000248.1:0-4302 GCA_039922055.1 Ferruginibacter sp. | reverse complement strand
CTTCCGCGGTTGCTTTTTCTATTTTCAGTCCTCTTATTTCTTTATGTGCCTCTTCCAATGGTTCAGCTAATGTGGCAGTGCTGTATGCAGCAAAACAAATAAACATCCACATCAGTACTACTCCCATAAGTACTCTCAGGTTTCCGAATTTTGCGGAAAGCCTGCTCATAATAATGGCCCCGGGAATAGCCACCAATTGTATAATGACAACGGTTACGATGAGCTTGGTATCGGGCAACTGCAATAGTTTACTCCCGAATAAAGTGGCCGCCAGCATTACAGTTTGCACACCCATACTGTAAAAGAAAAAGCCACGAAGGAACCTTTTTAAGACAGGCATTTTTTTTATTTCTCCATATACTTTTTTTACTTCTAAAAATCCATCCTTAAATATATTGCTCTTTGCCCTTGGCAAGGGAGCAATGCTTTGAGGCAACCTGCTAAAAGTAATTTGTGCAAAGCCTGCCCACCAAAGACCTACCAACAAAAATGTGATCCTCGATGCCAGCCCTGAATCCGGAAGAAATAATACTAAAGCAAAGCCTATTAATTGCATGATAACACTACCAATATAACCGAATGAAAATCCTCTTGCACTAATCCTGTCCTGGTCTTTTGGTGCAGCAATTTCAGGCAGGTATGCGTTGTAAAATACAAGGCTTCCTACATACCCCATTGCCGCCATAACAAAAGCTATGATACCCAGCCAAAGGCCTGACAGGTCTTTAAAAAAGAAAAGTAATATGCTGCCGGTTGCACCCATGTAGCAGAAAAAGCGCATGAAGTTCTTTTTATTTCCACGGGTATCTGCAATGGACGTAAGGATCGGATATGATAAAGCAATGAGTAAGTAGGCCACTGCAATACAGTAATCGTATAAAGATGAATTGACGAATTGTTTTCCAAGAAAAGTTACGGTATCACTGTGCTTTTCATCACGGGCAACAGTTGCAAAATAAATAGGAAAGAATGTAGTGGTAATAACCAGGTTATATACCGAATTGGCCCAGTCGTACATGGCCCATCCATTGATCACCTTTTTAGAAGCAGTTTGCATGGCAAGTATAATTTTATTGAAGCATTCTTAATACTAAGGCAAATGAAATTAAGCAAATAATCCATTGTAAAAATTATGCACCATTTACTTAATAATGCCTTGCCATATTAATATCAGCATTATTATACCGGCTGCAATGCGATAGATACCCCATATACGAAAGCCATATTTTTTTAAGAAGCCGATAAAAAATTTTATCGCCAGCATGGCTACAACAAATGCCACCAGGTTGCCGATGGCCAGCTGCTTTATTTCATTTCCAGTAAATCCACCGGCCTCTTTATAATGCTTATATAATTTATAGATAGTGGCTGCTGCCATAGTTGGTACAGCAAGAAAAAAAGAAAATTCCGCGGCTGCGCTTCGGGTTAATTTTTGTTGCATACCGCCGATGATGGATGCGGCACTCCTGCTTACGCCGGGTATCATTGCAAGACATTGCCAGGTGCCGATAACGATCGCCCTTTTATAGCTAACATCCTTTTCTGATGATATCCTGGGGTACTTAAATACGTTATCGATAAACAGCAGTACAATACCGCCGACCAACATGGAGATTGCTACTGTAAGCGCACTTTCAAGCAACGAATCAATTTTATCAGAAAATAAAAAGCCAAATAATAAAGCAGGTACAACGGCGGCAATAAGCTTTACATAGAATTGCCATTTCTTAAAATCGAAAAACTTTTTCCAGTAAAGGACTACTACGGCTAAGATGGCGCCTAATTGGATGGCCACAGTGAAAACTTTTGTAAAATCGGTATCAGGCAGGTTCAGTAATTTTTCAGTAATGATCATGTGGCCGGTGGACGATATTGGTAAAAATTCTGTGAGGCCTTCTACAATCGCAATAATGATGGCTTGAATGGTATTCATGTTGGTTAATTATTCAATGTTGGTTTAAGGATGGATGAGAATTATAAAAGATTAAGATACGTGATTCTTCAAATAAAAAAATGCGATATAAAAACATCGCATTTAAATTTCTTACTTCTATAACGGCTATTTTTTTTACCGGTTTGTTACTGTTGAATTTCTTTCGGCTTCCTAATTATTGCGAAAATCTCTACCACGAAACCAGCAATGATTAGCAGCGGAGCTATGGTGATCCTTGTGGTACTGTACACGTCGTTGTCATTAAAAACTTTGGGGTCAGCACTTTTTCCTCCGGCCATTAAAAAAAATCCTATCGCCATTATCACCAGGCCACCCAGCATCATCAGATAATTTTCTTTTCCGAATAATCCTTTGGTCAGCTCTTGTTTTTTGTTTACGCTCATTGAATTTATTTTATGTGCAAATAAAAGTATTAATTTCCAAACTACCTCGCGGGAAGCCTGCTAATACAGGTCATCGAGTTTCATTTGCAGATATTTTAATACGGAACGATGGGTACTCAACAGGGAAATGGTAATCCCCAAAATAAGAATCCCTGTAATAATGAGCGCCATATTGACTCCATCTCTTAATAACCGAAGCCAGGGGATAAAATTCTCCACCAACAGTATAAAACCGAATACTGCTATGATGGCTATTATAGCTGCAATTAACCCGTTGATAATCGCTCTTATATTGAGCGGCTTCGCAATAAAGCCACGGGTAGCGCCTACCATTTGCATCGTCTTTATTAAAAAACGGTTGCTATACATTGCCAGCCTGATGGTGTTGTCAATGGAAATGATGACTATAATGGAAAGGATAATTGCAAAAACCAGGAGGCCTGCCGCAATGTATTTAGTGTAAGAGCTAACATAGCTCACGGTTTCTTTCGGGTATTGAAACTCAGACATTACTCCAACAAAACTGCTATCGAGGTGATTGCTCAGGATGGTTAAACTATCCTTATCCATATAATCAGCCTTCACATAGAAGTCGATGCTTTCGGGTAAAGGATTGTTGGTGATAAATTTTTTCCAGGAGCTATCATTTTCAGCATTCCATTTTTCCACTGCTTTTTCCTTGGTTACATATTCGGCAGACTTTACATAAGGCAGGTCCGCAATATATTTTTCCAGGGAGTCTATTTGCTTTTTGCTTGCAGATGGGCTCACCCAGGCATGAACCTGGATATTTTCCCTGAACATTTCGCCGGATTTCTTAAGATTTAAAAACAACCATCCGACTATGCCAAAAAGAAATAATACCAGGGCTACTCCCACAATGGCCATTACATAAGAAGGTTTGCTGCGTTTGGAGGATGATTTTCCGATTTGAGACATGGGCCTTAATTTGTGATCTGTTAATTTGTGTTCCTGTAATATTACTTTAAATCATTAATCCAATAGCGGCAAAAATAAAGGTTTTTACCTGCTTTACTGTACTTTTGCCGACTACAAAACGTACACCTGTCAAATATATTTTTTAATAAATAGCCGATATCACCTGGTGGAAGATAAATAACTTTTTTTTCACAGTTAAAGGATGTTAGGAGAATAAAGGATGTTATGAATTGAAGGCGATCCACAAGGGTATGCGGTACAAGTGAGTTCCGATAAATCGGAATTAGAATAACACAACGATGTTGAGCATTGATTTAATGCCAGGACAAAAATAATTTTATAAACAGTAAATAAGTAATGGAATACGATTTCAAAAACATTGAGCAGAAGTGGCAACAGAAATGGATGGATTCAAAAACTTACAGTGTAAGCAATGATTCGCCCAAACCAAAATATTATGTGTTGGATATGTTTCCCTATCCAAGTGGATCGGGCCTTCATGTGGGGCACCCGCTTGGTTATATTGCCAGTGATATTTACAGCCGTTATAAAAGATTGAAAGGGTACAATGTGCTTCACCCGATGGGGTATGATAGTTTTGGTTTGCCTGCCGAACAATATGCGTTGGAAACGGGGCAACATCCTGCGGTGACTACCGAAAATAACATAGCCACATATCGGAGGCAGCTTGATAAAATTGGGTTCGGTTATGATTGGGATAGAGCTGTGCGCACCAGTGACCCTAACTACTATCGGTGGACGCAATGGATATTTCTTCAAATATTCGGAAGCTGGTATAATCGTATTAGCAACAAGGCTGAAAGCATTGAAGACCTTATAGAAATTTTTAAAGCGGAAGGCAATATCAATCACGCCTGTCCTGGTGATAAGGGCCTACGGTTTTCTGCGGAACAATGGCGATCATTTGATATAAAAAAGCAACAGGATATTTTAATGGATTATCGCCTGAGCTTTAGTGCCTACGGAGAAGTGAACTGGTGTGAAGCGTTGGGTACGGTACTGGCA
>JBDSAP010000247.1:0-6846 GCA_039922055.1 Ferruginibacter sp. | reverse complement strand
CATAACGGAATGGTATATAGCTGATATCATTTACAGTTTTATAATATTCAAAAAGAAAACATCGTTCTCACGAATATCCAGTTCCTTTGAAAACGGAATTCCATCTTTTACGGTAATGATCTCTTTCAAAATTGGTGAACCGTTGTTTTGTTTTTTTATTTGCTCTACCTGCTGCCTTGTAAGCTGCGCAGGTTTACCCATGGATAAATAAGTTGAATAAGCATCGTTGCTGCGATAACCAACTTTATAAACTTCCAGCGCATAATTGCCATTGGGAACATTTGTAATGTTGACGGTTAGTTTTCCTTTTGATTTTGAAGGCAGATCACGGATATAATATTGTTGGTTATTGGTTGAATCGGGAAGTGTGTAAGTATAATCCCAAACCAATGCCTGCAGGTTTCCGGATGAATCTTTACAAACCCAGGAAGCAGCATCTTTATTTGCCAGTTCAATATTTCCCAACCGGTTTAAAAACAGGTACGAATAGAAGACTGACTTATTAATGCCTTGTGTGTTCAACATTCCAAAACCTCCATGGAAAGGTGTGAATCTTGGTCCCGGCTCTTCAAAAACATCCGTAAACACCCAGTACGACATGGAGTTGGCTGCATTACCTACCTGCTTCATTTTTTGCAACACATACGCTGCGCTATGATAACTATCATGAACAGGATCGGCGGGGGTGTACGATGAACTCCATTCGGTATAATGCAATTCCAAATTTGGCATCGGTGAGCCTGCTATCTCCTTTCTTGATTGAAGCACATCGCCGCTAAGGCTCATTGGATTTTTATCGAGTACTGTACCTCCTTGTCCGAATTCATCCAGGAACCCCTGTCCCACCCCATAAGAATGAGTGCTTACAAAGTCTATCGGCAGCTTGTTTTTATGGCAGAAATCAATCATTTCACTTTCCCATGCTGCCCCGGCTGTTCCGGGGCCACCAACACGATAATCTTTGTTTACACTTTTAACCGCCAGTGCCGTGTATTTATAAAGTTTAAAATAATCCTGCTGTGTTCCGGTCCAAAATCCGGGAGAAAGATTTGGTTCATTCCATACTTCAAAATACCAGGTCTTCACTTCTTCGGCGCCATAACGTTCCGTAAAATGTTCTGTAATATTTTTTATTAAACCCGCCCACTTTTCATAATCTTTTGGAGGAGTTACATTGCCTCTCCACCAAAAAATTGTTTGAGGCCCGCTTGCCAATGCGCCCGGCATAAATCCCAATTCAACAAAAGGTTTCATGCCGATGCTTTGTAAAAAATCAAACAAAGCATCCACATACATGTAGTTGTATTCAGGATTCCCTTTGTTGTCTTCCTTATAAACAGCCATATCATCAGTCAGCAATCCATGCATGCGGATATATTTAAACCCACACTCTTTTCTTACATAAGCCAACTGTTGCTGCCAGTCGGCTCTTAATCCTTCATTAGCTCTTCCTGCACCCACACATTCTTTGAAAAAAGCATTCAATGGGCCTGCTGCTTTGCTGAAGTCGGCATTTATAATTCGTTCCTGAGCGGAAGGTGTATTTTGTTTTGAAGTTGAATTCTTCTTTGAAGTTTGAGCAATTAGTTTTCCGGAAATGGAAAGAGATAATATCGTTAAAAACAGTAGAGTTTTTTTCATCCGTAATTATTTTAAATAAAGTCTTAATATACGAATACCCTATTTTGTAATGGATAAATACAGTATTCGTTTCCCTATAAATGTTACGCTGTTAAAAAAACATAAAATATTTATTTTAAAGGCCCGTTCAAACAAACGGTGGAATGCCATTGGCACGAACCTATCCTAATTCACGCTTTATTTTTCTAATCGCCACCTGCGATAAGAGCATCGATGGTACGTTGATCATTTACTTTATACTTTCGCCTATCGAGGGCGCCACCAGTATCCCACCAAAATGGTTTAAGACCGTGAGCTATTGCCTGTTTGGTTACAAAAGTTATCCAATAATCAACGGCGTCGTTATGGGTTACTAAATCTGCCGGTAAATTAGTAGCAGAACCATTTCGTCGAAATGCCCCATACTCACCCAGGATGATAGGAATTCCTTTGTCGGCGAATTTCGTTTTCATCTTTACAAAGGAGTTCGTTATTTCCTTTTCTTCTCCCGATGTGGAATTGCGACCAGGTTCAATAGCAGAATGATGCCGTGCACCCCAGTAATAAAACATTTTACCCCAATTTGCGTCGCCATCAAACATCAGGCAGAATTGATAAGGGGTGTAAAAATGTACCTCCACCATCATTCGGCTCTGCACCTTATCAACGGGAAGGCTACTCATCAGACTATCGGTCTTTTCAATGTCTGTTGAGGGTCCCTGAACCACCAGCACCCGGTAACTGTTCTTGCCGCCGGTGGACCGAACTGCATCGGCAAAGGTTTGACTATAGGTTGCAAGAATTGCCATCTGCTCTGCATTATCAGCGGCCGGTTCGTTTGCACTTGCAAACATCAGGTGTTCGTCAAAATCACGCATGGCTGTTGCAATCTGCTCCCACAATGCTTTTTGTTTGGCATTCACCGAGTCTTGCTTCACCTTGTTAATATTATTCTCTAACCAACCGCCATCCCAGTGGATGTTGAGTAAAACATACATATCATTTTTTACACAGTATCCAACTACTTCTTTTACTCTATTGAGCCAATTGGGGTCTATCTGTGCGGTAGCTTCATTGGTTATATGATGCCAGTTCCAGGCGCATGGAAGACGAATGGCATTGAATCCCTGCTTTTTTACGAATTTTACATAGTCTTCTGTAATGACAGGACTACCCCAACCTGTTTCGCCACCCGGAGATTCGAAAGTGTTACCGATGTTCCATCCCAACTTAAATTTTGCTGCTAATTGTACGGCGTTGCTGCCCATTCCTGTTGCATCAGGCGCTTTGGGAGATAAATTGTAGGATGGATATATCCGGTTAGATTGTGAAAAGGTAACCCTCCCGGAATGGTCGTTTGAAGCGTTTACTGTAAGTACCGCAGAACGGGTTGCATCAGTGGTATTAAGCGGCGCCGATACCGGGACAATTATACTACCGCTATTTCCGCTGGCCTGGCTTAATAGTAACCACGAAGAAGAAGCGTTATTGATACTCCAAGGAGTGTTGCCCTTTATTGCTAAATCCGCTATCCCCCCTGCTGATGGAAGATTAATTTCGGATGGAGAGACGGTAAGGGCAGGAATAACCGGCTCCTTTTTTTTACAGTCCATAAAAAGTAATGCTGCTAGTAAAAATCCAATCATTGTAAATGTCCTCGTAAGTTTCATGTTTTTTATGGGCATAGATTAAGAATTATTCCTTTGGTTAACAAACCTGAAAGGATGATGCAATTTTCATCGACCCTCCTTAGGTCGTTCATTTTCGCTCGTATAAGAATTTTTATATTTTATTAATAAACAGATAGGAACTTTTCACCACCAGGAAATTATCAAAGACAGCTTCAAAGGCTATCGCTGTTGGCCAGGAGTTGGAAGCCTTTACTCCATAGTTGCCATAATTGCAAGCGAGTTGTGATTTCATATTTATACATTGAATTTGATAAATGACAATTGGAGACCGTTGCACCAATAGCTTCAGGAGTGTATTGCTGGCCGAAGGAGAAAGCCAGATTGAACCCTTTTTTATATACAGGATTAACTTTCCGAAAAAAGTAATGATCGTATTACGGCAGTTGGCAAAGCCAGCCTTTGTTTTATTATACAACAGGAGATAAGTCAATAAGGCGCCAACCCGGTAAAAAGTGGAAAGAGGTAATGCCAGCAGTGGTTTTTTCATAAACAGCAATCTTTTACTTTCACTGCTGTAAAACTACCCCGGTATCGTTTGAAAGAGGGTACTTGAATGATGCAGACTATGGCATAAAATGTTGCATATACTGATTTTCATTAGGTTTTATGTGGCTTGCAAGACTTAAGTACCTATATGGTTCAGGGCTTGGTGATTTAGTGGGAATTCAATGAACGTTCTGCCCGTAACCGCTACGTTTGATTTTTGATTAGGTTAAATTACGAACTAATGCTGAGGTTTACCGCCGAGCTCACATCCACAGTACAACAAGAATTACTGTCGCTGATTGTTTCAAAGCCAAGCCTATCTATTGGCAATACCGTTGCTGGCCGTTTGTCGTCTGTAGGTTTAGTCTCTGGATTGAATTAATGTAAACTTTCTTTTAAGTCGTAAAAATGGGGTTTCAAAAAACTTGTACGATACTATTGAAATAGTTACAGTGGCAATGAAAGCAATTACAAAGCCTACATCATTTTTCCATTCGTACAAACCAATCGTTTTGCTAAAAGCAGCCAATTCATTTATATATATATGATAAACAATCCAAAAGATTGTTATGTGGAAAATATACATTCCATACGAGATACGACCAAGGTAAACCAACACAGCGGGCATATACTTAGCCGAGGCTCCATACAATGATAAAAAGAAAAGCAGTACTCCTGTGAGCATCAAAAACCAGCCACTAATTGCTTGCGGAATTGTTGAAAGATGCGGAGCATCTGCATGAACTTCACAAACGATGGAGGCTATTAGCCAACAGGCCAGCCCGCCAATGAATATGACAACCCGTGCCATAGCAGTCCATTTTGGTTGCCAACCCTTCAAATAAACGGAGAGAAGAATGCCGGCTGCAAAGAATTGAAAATGCACAAAGCTATTAGTCCATTCTCCACTAAATCCTTCTGTGGGGTTTTGGGCATAGTAAACAATTGCCGCATAAGCTAACGCAAGTGAAATAAATGAAAAAATCTTTAGTCCCCGTTTGCCTGTAAAAAACATTACTAATGGAAGCAAAATGTAAAGTTGTTCTTCAACTGAAATGCTCCAAAGCGGATTAATAGGATAGGATGGAAGCCATTGATTGAAAGTAATATACCAATTGCCGGAAAATAAGCTGAAGGCAAGTTGTGTCGCGGGTGAAATATGTCCAAATTTATCTGAAAACTGTGTTACTAACACTATCCCAAAAAAGAAGGTAAAATACAAAGGCCAAATACGCAAAATTCGCCTGATGTAAAACGCCTTAATATTTATTTTTCCGAACAGGTCATGTTCCTTAGTAAGCAATTCTGTTATTAAAAATGCACTAAGAAAAAAGAATAGTGGCACTCCAAATACACCCACCAAACTGATATGGTGGGCCCAATAATAGATTGTTGGGTCAATGGGAGCAAGGTCCATTCTATGAGTAAAAAAAACAAAAAGAAATGCGCATAAACGAAGTAAGTCTAACTCAGGCTTGTAATATCGGGGTGCCGTCATAATTTAGGTACGTTTTTGATAATTTATTTTTATTAAATGTTGTCTTGTGAGAATGCTGTAGAGACCGTAGCTTGCCTGCACCTTTTTTATTGACGATGTTTTTTATCAAAATAATTAACCCAGTTTTGAATTACTCTTCCACAATTAAAACATCCCAGGGCTTTAAACAAATATTTTCTCCTTTCTTCAAGGTTTTATTATTTAGCAAATCAGTTCCCTTGTCGGAATTGTAAATCACGGATTGATCCTTACCGGAATAATTAAGATAATAACGAATTGTTTTTCCCTGATCATTTGTCCCATATCTCATTACAACCGGATACGCCAATTGGTCATCGCTGATCAATCCAATTTCTTTGGCTTTGTCAGCGATTATCTTTGATTGAATTTCATCTGAAAGAAGACATCCTTCATAAATAAAACTTCCTTTGCCAAATTTGTTTTCAGTGATCGCAGGATATTTTCCAAAGAAAGGATCATCGTACCCCGCTAAAGTTTTCGCTGTTTCAGGAATGATAAATTCAGCCCAATCCGTTGCTTTGTTTTTTTCATTGCCCACTTTAAATGGATCATCACGAAGCGGCAATGATTTGATGCTTGAAAACTCCTGGTAGTAAAATCCTGCCGCTTTTCTTAATGGCCCGGGAGCCTTTGTGTAACGAACAACGGAGTTCTCATCACAAATCCACTTTTCACAGACATGAACACATGGCCACCATTTCATCGTCTTATTAGGTGGAATTACACGAATTTTAAACTAATTACACGAATTCCTTTTTGTTTATTAATACGTGAAGCTGTGAACTTTCTTCGTGTAATTCGTGTCATTAAGAAAATATCTTTATCACATTTGCATAGGTCAAATCATCAGAAGTTTTTTCAGGCAATAAAATGGTCAATCCCTTCTCACTCCTTTCAAAGGTTAGAGATTTTTTGGTTGGAACCCACTCGATTCTTTGAATTTCTTTCGGAAAATGTTCACTATTTTTTGCCAGGCTTTTTATTACCAACTTTCCATCTTCAGGCCATCCCATTGCAGTTGCATACAACACATCGCCTTTTACAGCAAAGCGAATGTCTTCGTATGTAAATGGCTTTCCTTTGCCTTCATTAAATCCTTGTGCATTTAATTTTGCTGCTGCTTCCTGCGCCGGTCCTTCTCCAAATATCTTCCATGGTCTTGTGCCGTAAATACTTTCGTTGTTTACTTTCATCCATGCACCTATTCCTTCCACGATCTTTCTTTCTTTTTCGTCAATGGTACCATCGCCACGAACAGGTATATTCAACATGAGATTGCCATTCTTGCTAACAATATCAACTAAAGTTTGGATCACTGTTTTCGAGGTTTTGTACCTGTCTTTATTGTACACATCCCTGTTATAATGCCAATCGCCAATACATGTATCTGTTTGCCACGGCAATGGCTGAATCTCATTTGCCTGTCCTCTCTCAATATCCCATACCATTGCCTTTCGTTGATTTTCATCCAATATCTTTCCATTGATCACTGCACGAAGCTCACCATGTTCTTTAATGCTCTTATTGTAC
>JBDSAP010000246.1:0-4135 GCA_039922055.1 Ferruginibacter sp. | reverse complement strand
CTAAAAAATCCCAACACCTGCTGGGGTGGCTATACACGGGCCTTTGGCGGCGAGTTGGTCAACTGGATCGGTCCTGATGGTACGTCCATCGTTACAGTTCCCCGTTATGAAATAGAAGCTTTAAAATCAAGATCCACCTGGCAAACCATCGCATCAGATAATTCAAAAGAATATTTAGAAGCAGCCTTTAAATACGGCATCGAAAATCCCATCGGTATGTGCCTTCAGGATGCCGGGTGGAAGAACGGTCCATGGCTCGGTAAGGTACCTGCAAAGTATCCAACAACCTACACTACCTGGAGTAATTACGTGAAAAATATTGTAACAAAAAAACCGGCAGTTGACTGGCATTTTTCGCAAGAAGATGTGCAGGTAAGTTTGGTGTGGGGAGCGCAGGTGTTGCAGCAGATTGCCAAACAGGTAAGGGTGTCTGAGAATAAAACCGGTCGTGCAGAAAAGCTGGCGGCAATGGCCAAATTGTATAAGGACATTCCCTATGCCAACAGCGATTTTGATGAGGCATGGCGGGGTATTTTGCTTGCGCAACATCACGACTGTTGGATAGTGCCTTACAATGGGAGAAGAGGCAATACATGGATTGATAAAGTAGCCAGGTGGACTGCCACAGCAGATTCCATCAGTGATGAATCGATAACGAAATCGGTAGAAGCACTTACAAGTAATTCCGCTAACAAAAGCAACTATATCCGTGTGTTCAATACTTCCGTCAATGCAAGAAAAGAACTGGTGAAGATTGCAATTCCGTCAAATATAAAACCAGGAGAGATAAACATCGTTGACGAAAATAATGAGCCTGTTGCTGCGCAGATAATTTCGGATAGCATCGCCTTTTTAGCTGTTGCACCCTCTATGGGCTATGCAACATACAAGCTTAGAAACAAAAAAGCGAATGCCATAAAAGACAATAGTATTGCATTGCAGCAGGATGGTACTTACAAATTAGAATCTGATCTCTACAGGGTGATCATTGATCCTGCAAAAGGCGGAACTATAAAAAGTTTGATTGCAAAGAAGTTAAATAACAAGGAGTTTGTTGACCAGGCAAATTCAGCAGGTTTTAATGGGCTAAAAGGATATTTTTTCAAAGACAGTAATTTCTTTTCCAGCAATCACAATGCAGCGTCAATTAGCATCACAGTTGATGGGCCACTTTATTGTAAAGTGTCAATAAACGGAAAAATAAACGGGCAGTCATTTATCCAAACAGTCGCATTAACTCGTGGTGAGCCGGTAATTGACATGAGTGTGATGATAGATTGGCAAAACAATCCCGGCATTGGCGACGACTATAAACAAAATGGCGGCTATCGCCCGGAAGATTATCACAAGGCATTTTATGATGACAGCGATAAACTACAAACATTATTTCCACTAAATCTCGATGCTCAACAGGTATATAAAAATGCACCGTTCGATGTAACAAAAAGCAAACTGTCAAACACATTTTTTCAAACCTGGGATAGCATTAAAAACAATGTGCTGCTCAATTGGGTTGATGTAACTGATGGCCAGGGAAAGTATGGGATGGCTTTATTCAGCGATCATACTACCAGCTACACACATGGTCAGCATTTTCCTTTGGGCCTCACTACACAATATTCTGGCATAGGCTTATGGGGAGGAGACTATTCGCTTACCGGCCCAACCGAATTACATTATGCAATCGTACCGCATGAGGGTAAATGGAATGACGCAAATATTTGGAATACAAATACCAACTGGAACAACCCACTGACCGCAACTATTTTCCAGGCTCCTGATCAGTTGAAAGACTTTACAAAATCCTTGATCAGCACAAAAGAAAATGGACTTGAGCTTACAGCAGTCACGATGGATGGAAATGATTTATTGGTAAGATTTTTCAATGCTGAAAGCAAAACAGCAACACAGCAAATAGCTTTCGACGGATATGCCAGGCAAGTAATCGTAGAAGAATTGAACGGAAAAATAAAGGAGACATTAAACCCAATTATTAGTAACAAGAAAACAACCATCAACACTGCTATGACTCATTTTGGTGTTTGCACTATACGGTTGAAAAACTTTACAGCAAACCATTGAAATTGGTTACCAACTATTATTCATGAACAAATATTTTAAATGCTGCAACGCAAAATTAGCACGACAAAAAGATGCCTCTCAACATTAATGATAGCAATAGGCAGCTTTAATACGATGGCGCAGACAAGTAACCCCGCTCAATACGTAAATCCTTTTATTGGTGCAAGTACAAGCGTGGGCGATGCGGGTGTATATCATGGACTTGGTAAAACATTTCCTGGCGCCGCAACACCATTTGGTTTGGTACAGCTAAGCCCCAATACAATTACCGGTGGTGATAATGGATCAGGTTACAGTTACGAACACACGAGCATTGAAGGTTTTGCATTTACCCAGATGAGTGGGGTAGGGTGGTATGGCGATCTTGGAAATTTTTTAGTGATGCCAACTACAGGGAAATTAAAAACAAGTGCAGGAAAGGAAAGCGCAACAGGCAAAGGTTACCGATCTGGTTATGATAAAAAAATAGAACAGGCAAGTGCCGGTTATTATGCAGTACAGTTAACTGACTACAAAATAAAAGCTGAGCTCACTGCTGCCCCGCATTCGGGTATCATACGCTTTACTTTTCCTGCAAATAAACAATCAAGGATACAGATCGACCTGGCGAGAAGGGTTGGTGGTACGTCCGTTTTGCA
The DNA here is from genome assembly GCA_039922055.1 of Ferruginibacter sp. Lineage (GTDB taxonomy): Bacteria > Bacteroidota > Bacteroidia > Chitinophagales > Chitinophagaceae > Ferruginibacter. The sequence goes on along the minus strand of JBDSAP010000246.1, from coordinate 1,415 downwards.
ATATGTAAAGTATGTAGATGCACACACGATTCAAGGCTGGATGAAATGTACTCCTGATGGTGGCGGCTGGGGCGATGGAGAGGGCAAGGCTGATTACACCGTTTACTTTTATGCAAAGTTTAGTAAGCCACTTATCAACTTTGGTGTATGGAGTGCCGATATTCCCGATACAGCCAGCAGGCATAGGGAAGCAGTTGGAAGTAATCAATATCAGCAATGGATAGCCGAAGCAAGAGTGTTTAAAAATGTGAAGGAAAAAGAAGGCAAGCACCTTGGCTTTTACACCGAGTTTGCTACTACTGAAAATGAACAGGTATCAATGAAGGCCGGCATTTCGTTCACAAATATCGAAGGTGCAAAAACGAATCTTACAACAGAAATTAAAGACTGGAACTTTGATGCGGTGCATAACAATGCAGTCAGGTTATGGAACAACGCATTGAATAAAATAAAAGTAACAGGTGGTACAAACGAAGAGAAAAAAGTGTTTTACACGGCGCTGTATCACACGATGATTGATCCCAGGTCTATGCAGGATGTGAATGGCAATTATATCGGCGCAGATAAAAAGATACACAACGATAAACTGTTTACCAAACGTACCGTCTTCAGCGGCTGGGATGTATTCAGAAGTCAAATGCCTTTACAAACAATCATCAATCCGGTTGTAGTAAACGACCTTGTTAATTCACTGGTTGAAATGGGTGACCAAAGCGGTAAACATTATCTCGAAAGATGGGAACTGCTGAATGCATATTCGGGCTGCATGATCGGCAACCCTGCCATCCCTGTAATTGCGGATGCGTATGTAAAAGGCATTAGAAATTTTAACGTATCTAAAGCCTATCAATATGCATTGAACACAGCGGAAAAATTTGGTAATGGTGATAAGGGATATACCTATCAATCTTTTGGTATCTCTAACACACTTGAATATGCGTTTGCTGAGAGTTGCCTGGCAGATCTTTCCAAAGCACTGGGCAAAAAGAATGATGAAACAACCTATCGTAAAAGGGCACAGAGCTATCGAAATATTTTTGACACAGCAACCGGATGGTTCAGGCCGAAACTTAAAGATGGCAACTGGGAGCCAATGCCTGCAGAAGGGCGCCTTAAAGAATGGTACGGCACCATCGAATGCAATCCGTACCAGCAGGGATGGTTTGTGCCGCATGATGTAAAGGGTATGGTGGAGTTAATGGGTGGCAACAAAAAAGTGGTAGACGACCTCACCAACCTTTTTGATAAAACACCGGAAAATATGATGTGGAATGAATATTACAATCATGCCAACGAGCCGGTGCATCATGTTCCTTTTTTATTCAACAGGGTGGGTGCGCCGTGGCTCACTCAAAAGTGGACAAGGGCAATTTGCAAACGGGCTTATCACAATTCCGTAGAAGGTCTTGTAGGTA
>JBDSAP010000245.1:0-27754 GCA_039922055.1 Ferruginibacter sp. | reverse complement strand
ATAATGATCCGGCGGCTTTGGTATGGCATTACATGGCCGTCCGCAATTTTAACTTTAATATTTGGTGTGTGGCTCGCAACCTTTTTTAATCCTATTCCTCAATGGCTTTGGATAAAACTTGCCTTTGTACTGCTATTATATATTTATCATTTTACTCTTGCAAAAATATTTGCCGACGAGATGAAGGGAATGTTTTTGTATAGCTCCGGGCAACTGAGGATATGGAACGAAGTAGCCACGATATTGCTTGTTGCTATTGTAATGCTGGTAACGGTGAAATCGGCGCTGAGCTGGGTTTGGGGGATTACCGGCTTACTTGTTTTCATCATTATATTAATGAGTGCTATTAAAATTTATAAGCTGATAAGGACAAAAAAGTAGGGTAGTATATCCCAACCTCGCAGAAGCGGTTCTTTGCCGGCAATAGGGAGCTGCTAATTTTAAGGGTTAAGATGATTTGAAAGTATAGATATTCAAACAGCTCTTTGTGTTTTAAACCTTAGTAGAAATAATTAATCGATTACTCCTACCTTATTACCTTATTCAGGAACTGTTTCAGATGGCTGAAAACTTTTAAGCGCTTTCCGCGACAATAGAAGCGAGAACTCTTTTAGATAATTTTGGAGAACGAGATACCAGGAAATGGACATGCCTTGGGATTGGCGTGTATAGCATATCTTGAGAATCATTATTCACCACACCCGTGATATTTTTCAATTACTTTAGAATAAGGTAATAAGGTTAGATTACTATCGATACGTAATTTCTACTAAGGTTTGAAAAAGACAAATAATGAGGGCGCCCGAAATCATTTCCAAAAGATCATAATAAAACGATTTTTTTCATATCATCTCAAAATAAGAATTAGCTGTGGAGGGGAGCGTAAACATTGTGTAAAGATGTTACTTTTATATCATGACAACAGTGCAAGTTGATATACTGAATCCAAAAGCAGGTAAGCTGCTCGAAGACTTGGCCGAATTGAAATTAATTTCGATACGGAGGACTGCCGACGACGGTTTTCTTAAGTTGGTTAATGAATTCAGAGCGAAGGCAAAAAATAAACCTCCTGCACTTGAAGAAATTAACAAAGAAGTGGAAATCGTAAGATCAAAGAGGTATGCCAAATCAAAGAGATAGAGTTGTTATTTGTCTTTAGTTGTAACCTTCAATGTTCAATAAATTGAGCGAAATATTCTTCTTTAAAACTTTCCCACCATCAGATCTTCAACTTCCAGATCAACGCACTGGCGCCCAATATAGCGGCGTCTGCCTCTTTCAATTCGCTGAAAAGCAATTTTACTTTGTTTTGGAAAATGGGCAACAGATTTGCCTCCATGTGTTTACGTGTAGGATGTAATAAAAGGTTGCCAGCCTTTGTAAGCCCGCCAAATAATACGATCGCTTCGGGAGAAGAGAACATGATAAAGTTGGCAAGCGACTCACCTAATATCTGTCCTGTAAAATCAAATATTCTATTGGCGATGGTATCACCCTTCATGGCAGAATCATATACCGTTTCGCTGGTAAGTTCATTGATACGATAATTCCTCAACAAGCTTGGCGCTTCCGGATGCTCGGTCAACATTTCAATCGCAGTCTCACGTACACCCCCAGCCGAAGCGTATGACTCGAGGCTGCCGAGCATACCGGTAGATTTATGAAGCCTTCCGCCCGGCCTGATAATCGTGTGTCCTAACTCACCGGCAAAGCCATCGTGACCGACCACTATTTTCCCATCTATTACGATACCGCTTCCAACGCCTGTTCCTAATGTGATGGTGATAAAATGCTTCATCTCCTTTGCGCAGCCATACATCATTTCTCCCACTGCAGCAGCATTCGCATCATTTGTAAGCTTTGTAAGCATGCCAAACTTCTTTTGCATCAGGTCTGCTATCGGGATGATACCTTTCCATTTAAGATTTGGGGCATACTCAATGGTGCCTGTATAAATATTGCCATTTGGAGCGCCCATACCAATACCTACAAAATTTTCAACGCCGCCAACACTATCGATCATTGGCATTAGTTTCTTGTGCATGTCGTCTATAAACTCTTCTACCACGTCATGCTCATTGCTTGGGATCCGATCTTGTTGCAGGATAACACCATTGCGATCTACTATTCCAAATTTAGCGGTGGTACCACCCACATCAATTCCTACTGCATATTTCTTTTTCATAAAAAAACCAGGATGTTAGATAATTTATTAATGTCCTCCTTCGGCGTTGAGGTTGTCATAATCGATGCCCTGAGATTGCAGGATTGATTTTGCCCTGATAGCATAAAATGCAAGATAAGCAAAACATAATACGCCCATTATATAGCTCAAATGAATACCAATTTTATCTGCCAGTGCACCTTGTAAATAACTTACTATGCCACCCCCCATTATCATCATGATCAATAAACTGCTTCCCTGGTTGGTATGTTTACCAAGGCCGGCAACAGCTAATGTAAAAATACAAGGCCATAACGTGCTGCAAAACAGGCCGACACTTATGAATGCATATACGCTTACCATACCGGTAGTAAGCATTCCAATAACTAATGCAACAATACCCATCACCGAAAATATCAGCAACATACGGGCAGGATTACCCTTGCTTGCTATATCGCAAATGATCATGACAGCAATTACAAATGCGTATACAAAGAAAGGTGTAATATCATGTTGAGCGATTGTATTCACCAGCAAGAAAATAGCAAAAGCAATATAAGGCATGAGGAAGCTGAGAATTTTTTTCGTGCCCGCTTTTACATCAAAAGCGCCAACGGCCCCTGTCCATCTGCCGATCATCAGGCTCGCCCAATAAAGCGAGATAAATGGTGCGATCTTTTCCGTAGGTGTTTGCAGGTATTTTTCCATATAAGCCGGTAAGTTACTGGCTGTCGACACTTCCACACCTACATATACAAAGATGCCCAGCATTCCTAAGATAAGCTGTGGATATTGAAAAACTGAATCCTTACGTAATACCTTGTCTGTAGCTAAACCTGCTTCTTCTTCTGCAACATGATCAAGATCTATTTTGTTAGGCACGGAAGAAAATTTAATGAATATGGCAGCCAAAACAAAAGCCAGGCCCAGTGTGAGATAAGGTATTTTAACGCTCTCGATACTCGCCACAGATGAACCTGAGGAAACACTACCAAATATTGCGAAGCTCACCAGCAATGGGCCAATGGTAGTTCCAAAATTATTTACTCCACCGGCCATGATTAGCCGCTGTGATCCGGTTTTAGGATCACCCATTACAATTGCCAAAGGATTAGCTGCAATTTGTTGTAATGAGAAGCCAAGACCTACGATAAACAAACCTGTTATCATTAAAGTAAATGATGCATTGTTTGCAGCGGGATAAAATAACAATGTTCCAATAGCCGAAATTATCAGGCCAACGGCTATGCCATTTTTATAACCAATTTTATTAAGCACATCGCTTCCGATCGCCTTCGAGATAAGAAAGTAAATGATGGAACCAACAGTATAAGCCACATAAAACGCCACAGAAACCAACTGGCTTTGTGCCTGTGATAAACTAAATGCTTTTTTAAATACCGGGATCAAAATGTCATTACTGGCTGCAACAAATCCCCAGAAAAAGAACACAGTTATCAGGGTTCCGAATTGGCCCCATTTGGTTGTGGGATGTGAACTGTTAGGTTTGACCATAATTGAATTTTTGTTTTAATGACGCCCAAAGTAGATTATTTTTAGCATTGCGAAAAATTTTCAAGAGTTAATTTGTTTCTATCGAAAACCTTCTTAATTTGAACTTAATTAATATTCTTTTTATTCATGGAGATTATTCACGTTAGTGCAGAATGTTACCCCGTAGCAAAGGCAGGTGGATTGGGAGATGTGGTTGGTGCATTGCCTAAATATCAGAACCAGCTTGGCCATACCGCGAAAGTAGTAATGCCCATGTACCGTACAAAATTTTTATACCAGCACGAATTTGATGTTGTTCATAAAGGCTCTTTTGGAATGGGTGAATATTGGTTCAACTATACCATCATACGGGAACAAACAGATGAGCTTGGATTTGAATTGTACCTCGTGGATATCAATGGCCTGCTCGATCGTGAGGCTGTGTATGGCTATCACGATGACTCAGAACGCTTCACTGCTTTCCAGATCGCTGTTGTTGATTGGATAGCGCAATGGATCTATCGCCCCGACATAGTGCATGTACACGATCATCATACAGGGCTTATTCCTTTTATGATGCAGCATTGTTATGCTTACCAGCACCTGTCTTCTATACAAACAATACTTACTATTCACAATGCTCAATACCAGGGCATCATGGGCTGGGACAGGTCGAGGTATATTCCTAACTGGAATAGCTGGGAGTGGGGCAAGCTTGATTGGAACAACAATATTAATCCGTTGGCCAGCGCAGTAAAATGTGCATCTAAAGTGACCACGGTAAGTCAAACCTACCTCGAAGAAATGCGTCACAATGCAAATGGGTTAGAGAACTTATTTGAATTTGAAAAAGGCAAATGCACCGGTATATTAAATGGTATCGACGATGTGGTATGGAATCCTGCAACGGATAGTTATTTAGAACCAACATTTACAATAGAAGAAACTACGGAAGGTAAGCTCGCTAACAAAAAAGTATTGTGTGAACAGTTTAGTCTTGATATTGATAAACCGCTGATCGTTTTCATTGGAAGACTGGTGTATGAAAAAGCTGCCGATCTTTTACCGCAGTCTATTTTCGATTCAGTCTATCACATGGAAGCTAAAATGAACTTCCTGGTGCTTGGCAGTGGCGATTCCCATGTAGAGTGGGAGTTGGAAAATATGAAGACGCAACTTACGGGATACTACAATTCCAAAATAGGTTACAATGAAAAATTGAGCCACCAAATGTATGCCGGTGCAGATTTTTTATTAATGCCCAGCAGGGTAGAGCCATGTGGCCTTAACCAGATGTATGCCATGCGGTATGGCACGGTACCAATCGTGAGAAATACCGGTGGGCTGCGGGATACCGTTATTGACTATGGAGAACCAGGCGGATATGGCATTCTCTTTAACGATGCAACCGTTTGGGACATTACTTATTCCATACATCGTGCCCTGGAAATGTACAATGAACCAGGGTTGATAACGGAGACAAGGAAGACCATTATGGCAATAGATAACAGTTGGGAAAACAGTGCAGGACAGTATATCAATTTATACAACAGTTTAAAATAAGTTGTAGGTATATTTGAATAAACTTGCAAGCAAAATACAATCAGTAATTTAAAATCAATAAACTTGTCATTATGGAAAGCGCATCAGTAATCGCCATTGTCCTTGGAGGTGGAGCCGGATCAAGATTGTACCCCCTAACAGCCAGCCGTAGCAAACCAGCAGTACCTATCGCCGGCAAATACCGCCTGGTAGATATTCCCATTTCAAATTGTATCAACTCAAGCATAAACAGGATATTGGTGCTAACCCAATTTAATTCTGCTTCTCTTAATAAGCATATAAAAAACACTTACCAATTCAGCCTTTTTAGCAAAGGGTTTGTGGACATACTTGCCGCAGAGCAAACACCTGATAATCCTAAATGGTTCCAGGGTACTGCTGATGCGGTGCGCCAGTCGTTAAGGCATATTGTAAATTATGATTTTGAATACGTTCTTATTCTAAGTGGCGACCAGCTTTACCAAATGGATTTTGCAGAGATGATCGATAACCATACTGCAAAGGGTGCGGATATTTCAATTGCTACCATACCGGTCGGCAGTAGGGAAGCACCTGAATTTGGCATTTTAAAATCAAACGAAGATCAACTCATCACTTCTTTCATTGAAAAGCCATCTAAGGATCTTTTGCCCGAATGGACAAGCGATACGGGGGATGACATGAAAGCACAGGGAAGAAATTACCTGGCTTCAATGGGTATTTATATTTTTAGCCGTAAACTTTTATTTGACCTGCTGGAAACAGAAAAAAGAGACGCCACCGATTTCGGAAAAGAGATCATTCCAACATCGATAGAAAACTATAAAGTGGTGAGCTACCAGTATGATGGATATTGGACCGACATCGGAAATATTTATTCATTTTTTGAAGCAAACCTTTCGCTTACTTTAGAGCTTCCGCCATTCAATTTGTTCGATAACCAAAAGATTGTTTATAGCCATGCAAGGATGCTTCCTCCTGCAAAAATAAGCGGCACTACTTTGGAAAAAACGATTATAGCAGAAGGCTCCATCATTAATGCCAGCAGGATCGAAAATAGTGTGATCGGTGTAAGGAGCAGGTTGGGCCACGGCACTACCATTGTAAGCTGCTATATAATGGGTAATGATTATTATGAAACCATTGCAGAGATTGAGAATAATACAGGTAAGGGAATTCCGAAAATAGGTATTGGAGACCGCTGCTATATAAAGAATACCATTGTTGATAAGAACTGTCGTATTGGTAATGATGTTCGAATCAATGGAGGCAGTCACCTGCCGGATACCGATCATTCTTTATATGCAGTTAAGGATGGAATTGTAGTACTGAAAAAGGGCGCAGTACTTACGGACGGCTTTGTAATTTGATCTTCAAAAATAAAAACATCCTTTATGGGTGTTTTTTTTGTTTACTTTCAAATTCGTGTATTTTTTACACATTTATATTCAACTTAAAACGATTGCCTATGTCATCTCATCCTGTGGCACCTGCACGCAAATTAAGATTCTGGGAATTATGGAATATGAGTTTCGGATTCTTTGGAATTCAATTCGGCTTTGAATTACAAAATTCAAATGTGAGCAGGATCTTCGAAACATTAGGTGCAAATAAAGATGAGATTCCTATTCTTTGGATCGCTGCTCCTTTAACAGGTTTACTTGTTCAACCTATTATTGGTTATCTTAGTGACAGAACGTGGCATCCGTACTGGGGCAGAAGAAGACCTTATTTTTTTATAGGTGCAATTCTCGCTACAATTGCTTTGGTGGTAATGCCTAATTCTTCAGCTCTATGGATTGCAGGCGGTATGCTTTGGATACTTGATGCATCTATCAATATTTCAATGGAGCCTTTCCGTGCTTTTGTGGGTGATAAGCTTCCACCGCAACAGAGAACTTCGGGGTTTGCCATGCAAAGTTTTTTTATTGGCATCGGCTCTGTTATTGCCGCACTACTTCCCTGGATCTTTACAAACTGGTTTCATGTAAGCAACACAGCTGCGGCAGGTAAAATACCTCCCTCTGTAAAGTGGGCCTTTTATTTAGGAGCCTTTGCATTTTTATCTGCAGTATTATACACGGTTTTTACAACCAAAGAATTTCCACCGGAAGACCTGGAAGCATTTAAAAAGGAAAAAAGAGAAACAACTTTTTTAAGCGGCGTTAAAGAAACATTTGGTGGCATTTTAAAAATGCCAAAAACAATGCGGCAACTGGCCTTCGTACAATTCTTTACCTGGTTTGCCTTATTTGCAATGTGGATATATGCTACCAATGCTGTTACCGCTAATAAGTACAACATGAAAGTGGGGAAAAGCCTCGTTGATAAAATGGAAGCCGCCATCAATTCAGACCTACAAAACAATGCTATCGCAACAGATATAAAAAAAGAAAAAACGCTTAAATCCCTGAAAGGAGATATTGAAGAGATCAGGAATTATCGATCCGAACAAAACCCGGTAGCAGTCTCTATCAACCTCGCCAATTACTTTTCTGATAGCATTAATCCGCAAACAACTACCCAGGAGAAAATGGAGTTGAAACGGGTACAAAAAGAATATAATAACGGCGCCGATTGGCTAAATGTATGTTCCTCCGTGCGTAATGGGATGGCTGCGGTTTTTGCATTTATCCTGCCTCTTATTGCCTATAAAACGAATCGTCGCATAACACACCTTATTTGCCTGGTGATTGGTGGCCTGGGCTTGTTGTCTATTTACTTTATCCAGGATCCACGCCTGATTATTGTTTCCATGGGTATGGTAGGTATTGCCTGGGCCAGCATATTGTCTATGCCTTATGCAATGTTGTCAAATGCGTTGCCTTCTAATAAAATGGGGTATTATATGGGAGTTTTCAATTTCTTTATTGTAATTCCCCAGATCGTTGCAGCAAGTATATTGGGATATCTTACTCTAAAGGTTTTTCATGCGAATACACTCAATACAATTGCATTGGGTGGCGTGTCTATGATACTGGCAGGTTTTCTAACCTTAATAGTTAAAGACGAGGATAAAAATTAATTTATGAAAAGGCTTCTAATAACAGTTTACATTTTAAGTTGTGTAGAATCCATCTTTGGCCAGGATGAATTTAAATGTTATCCCACAAACTGGTGGACAGCTATGAAATGGAACAAGGTGCAGGTAATGATAAGAGGCAACAATATTGGTAATGCAGCAGGAACCGTCGCCATCAATTATCCGGGCGTGAAGTTATCAAAAGTAAATAAGGTAGAAAATGCGAATTACATTTTCCTTGACCTAACGGTTGCAGCTAACGCAAAGCCAGGTGTTGTAAAAATTCGTGTTAGTAATGGCAATGATCCAATCATAATTGACTTTCCACTAAAGGCGAGAAGGAGTGGTAAAGGAAGCACCTTTGCGCAAGGAGTTACTTCAAAGGATTTTATGTACCTGATACTTCCTGATCGGTTTAGTAATGGCGATCCATCAAATGATAGAGTTTCAGGAATGAAGGATCAAACACTGAACCGGGATACAGTTTTTAACAGGCATGGTGGCGACCTGCAGGGTGTTATTGATCACCTGGATTACTTGCAAGACCTTGGTGTAACAACCTTGTGGCTCAATCCTGTAATAGAAAATGATATGCCTAACCGCACGGAGCATGGATATGCATTTACAGATCATTATAGAATTGATCCCCGGCTCGGAGGGGAAGCAGCTTATCACAAAATGATCAATGCCACGCATGCGAAAGGAATGAAAGTAATACAGGATGCAGTGTATAATCATGTAGGACTTTATCATTTTACGGTGCAGGATATGCCTATGAAAACATGGCTGCATCAATGGCCAGAATACACAAATACTACTTACAAGGACCAGACATTATTTGATCCTTATGCCGCACCTATAGAAAGAAAGAAAATGGCCGATGGATGGTTTACAAGCCAGATGCCAGACCTGAATCAGCAGAATCCTTTTGTTGCAAATTTTTTGATACAACATGCATTGTGGACTGTTGAAGAATTTGGTATTGATGGCTGGCGCATTGATACATACGCTTACAATGATCTTGCATTTATGAACCGTTGTAATAAAGCGCTCACAGATGAATACCCACTACTCACTTTGTTTGGTGAAACATGGGTGCATGGAGTGATCAATCAAAGTTTTTTTGTGCAGAATAATTATAATACAGTTTTTAAAAGCAATCTGCAAGCTGCTACAGATTTTCAAACACTATGGGGTATACAGGATGCGATGACCAAAGATTTTGGCTGGACAGATGGCGTGAACAATTTGTACAGCACATTGGCGCAGGATTTTGTTTACAAAGATCCAATGAGGAACGTGATATTTTTAGACAACCACGATATGTCAAGGTTTTATTCGGTGGTTGGGGAGGATATGGACAAATATAAATCGTCGTTATGCTGGTTGTTTACCTGCAGGGGAATTCCTGAATTATATTACGGTTCTGAATTAGCTACGACGGGTACTACCAGCCCGAGCGATGGATATGTAAGGCTTGATTTCCCAGGTGGATGGCCCGGCGATAAACAAAATAAATTTGAATCTGCAGGAAGGACCGGAAAGGACCAGGAGATCTGGCAGCAGGTACATGCGCTTGCAAATTTTCGTAAAACATCCTCTGCGATTACTACAGGAAAAATGATGCAGTATGTTCCCGATGATGGCGTATATGTTTACTTCCGCTATGATTCAAAACAAACGGTGATGGTAGTAATGAATACCTCCAAAACCAACAAGACGATTTCGTTTGATAAGTATCCAGAAAGAACCGCTGGCTTTGCCAGTTACACAGATGTGATCACCAAAGAAAAAAGTAAACTGAAGGATATTACTTTAGGAACTTATCAATCAGTTGTGTTGGAATTGACAAAGTAGCTTCCTTTCTTTTGATCAATGAAAAGACCAACGGCACCCGAATAGTTCGTGGCGCCGTTGGTGTAATTGGTATAGCTTATTTGCTAATTGTATTTTTTAAATGCTCCTTAAAGTACCACTGTACAAGAGTGCGACGCCACTGAAGTTCACAGTTGTACTACCGCCTGGCTCAAAATTATTCTTTATACTTTCTTCAATTTCCATTTCCCTTTTTTGAATAAAATATAAGCAGCAATAGTGATAGCTGTTTCAGCTACAGGGATTGCAATGAAAACTCCTACTGGTCCCAAGCCCATTGTTTTTGACAATATAAAAGCGAGCGGTATTTGGAAAAACCAAAAACCAAAAAGGTTGATTATTGTTGGAGTGCGTGTATCACCGGCGCCATTAAACGCATTTACCATCACCATTCCAATCCCATAAAACAAGTAACCGGCGCTAACAATTCTTACGGCCAGTATTGCGTAATGCGCCACTGCATCTTCCTTTGTAAAAAAGGAAATGATGGAAGGTGCGCCAACTATTAAAATGATTGATACTATAGCCATGAATGCTGCATTGTATTTGGCTGTTCTGATAACGGATAGCTCAGCCCGTTCGGGTTGTTGTGCACCAAGATTTTGCCCTACCAATGTAGCCGCGGCATTGCTGAGGCCCCATGCCGGCAATAGAAAAAACATGATGATCCGAATAGCGATCTGGTAGCCTGCGGATGCATCGCTGTGGCCGGTTGTAACTACCAGGCTGGCTAACACGATCCAGCTTCCCGAGCCAATCAAAAACTGTATGGTTGCCGGCCACGCAATATCAATCAGGGAACGTATGACGCCCCAGTCTGGTGTGAGATGCTTGATAGTAAACTGTACTAAACGTTTTCCATTGAACAAGTGATACAGTTGATAACAAACGCCAATGCCCCGGCCAATGGTTGTTGCCATTGCGGCGCCGATGAGTCCATACTCAGGGATAGGTCCCCAGCCACGAATTAATATCGGGCACAAAATAATATTGCAAATATTGCCCAGCCACAGGCTTTTCATTGCCATCATTGCATCGCCTGCGCCCCGAAAGATTCCGTTGATGAGAAACAGCAGCATGATCACCAGGCTGCCGCCCATTATTATTCTTGTATATCCCTTACCCATTTCAACTGCCGCTTCTTCGGCACCCATCAGCCGGAGGATATCGGAGGCATATATAAAACCGGGAATACTGATAACAACTGTAAGCGCAACCGAAACAAAAATGGCCTGCATTCCTGCCCGGGAAGCTTCTTGCGGATTCTTTTCTCCTACACGCCTTGCAACCATGGCCGTAGCTGCCATACTAATGCCTATCGCCAATGAGTAAACGATGGTGATAACGGATTCTGTAAGGCCGACAGTAGAAGTTGCATGTTTGCCTAAATGGCTCACAAAGAAAATATCTACCACAGCAAATACGCTCTCCATGCACATCTCCAGCATCATGGGGATGGCTAATAAAATAACGGCTCTGCGGATGCTGCCGACTGTATAATCCTGTTGCTCTCCATTAAGGGAAAGCCGGATGATTGAAAAAATATGTGATAAACGACCAGGGGCTGTTTTTGTAAACGACATGAAATTCTTTTTAAATAGTTTTGAAAATAGTAAGGGTCACCGGAGAACCCCGCTGAAAACTTTTGGACCGGATGAGCCTGTGCGAAACAGGTCTCTTAAAAGAATCTCATAATTCGTAGATTGAAGGTTGCAAAGATTGTAAAATTATTTAAAGTGAAAAAATTATTTTTTTGTAAGGTTTGAATAGGTAAGAATCGGTTGAAATCCTCAACTGAAAATGATAGCTTTTAGAAATATAAAGTTCTTTGTATATTTATTTGTTTGCCAATAAAATGATTCGGTAATAATTAATTTATGGAGCTCACCAATAATGACTTGTGTTATTCCCGGTTGCGCTGAAGGTGGCTATACAATGGCGGCCACTATGTTAAAGAATAAGATTTTGAATAGCTGAGACATGCATCGTTTCCACATCATTGATTTAATTTCAGATTCATGTGGCTTCGTGTTATCCTGAATTTATATCGATCCCTTTTTTCTCACTCAATTACCCGGTTGTTGTCTTTTAGCTGTAATGAAATTTAAGTACTTTTAATGCTTTAAAAACAGGGTCTGCACATTGCATTAATACTCCAAAAAAATGCTTTAAAAATATCTTATGTACACAATTGAAAATGATAATTTGATCGTTAAAATAAATGCTGCCGGTGCAGAATTGAATAGTATCGTTAACAAACCTAACAACATGGAATACCTGTGGAGCGGTGATGCAAAAATCTGGGGCAAGAAATCGCCGGTATTATTCCCGATCATTGGTACTTTAAAAAACAATATCTATTTCTACAATCATAAAAGTTACCACCTTAACCGGCATGGCTTTGCAAGGGAGATGAATTTCAGCGTAACAAACCAGGATACTACTTCAATCACTTTTACGCTCGAAAATGACGAGCACACGTTTACTGTTTTCCCATTCCATTTTTTATTTTCTATTAACTATTCGCTTAGGGAAAATGCTTTGTATGTCACGTATTCGGTTACCAATAGCGGAGCCGAAAAAATGTATTTTTCCGTTGGCGGGCATCCTGCTTTTAAGATGCCCATAGCTGAGGAATTAAATTACGCAGATTATTACCTGCAATTTAATAAAGTGGAAAATACAGGCAGGTGGCCCATCAGTAAAGATGGATTGATAGAGCTTGAGCCAACACCATTACTTAATAACACAAACAAGCTGGATTTGACGAAAGAATTATTTTACCAGGATGCAATCGTGTTTAAAGATCTGCATTCAAATGAGGTAACATTAAAATCAGACAAGGATACAGCGGGACTGAGTTTTTCTTTCAAGGAATTTCCTTTCCTTGGAATATGGGCGGCAAAAGATGCTGATTTTGTATGCATTGAACCATGGTGCGGCATTGCAGACAGTGTGAATACCAACCAGGATATCACACAAAAAGAAGGGATCATTGAGTTGAAGGCAGGCAATGATTTTAAAAGAACCTGGAGTGTTGCTATTTTTTAGACTAATAATGTTTATAAAGTGCAGGTAGCATTTACTTCATAAAAAAACTCCGGCATGCAGGCCGGAGTTTTTTTATACGATTCAACTAATGGTTTACGGCGTTACCTGGCCGTTTTGAATGAATTTGATCTGCACTGCTTTGGCAGAATCTGTTGATCCCGGCACACCTACTAAAAGCACTGTATAGATCTTTCCTTTTTCAACCGCAATGGTGCGGTTTGCAGTTGCACTGCCAACGCTGACGTTTAAAACTACATTACCCGTGTCTACTGTTTTAAACTCAGACACCGTTGCATAAGCCGCATTACCATTGATCACACTGGCCCCTTTTGTTATTGAAACTATAGCAGGGTTTGTAGAATCGGCAATTGCATTCACATAACGCACAAAGCCCTTGCCGGTAGCAGTAGTAGCAAGTGTGTCTAACTTGTTCAGCTCATCTTCTACTACCACATTGCGATAACTGCCATTAGCACCCACCGTAAAAGAAGAATAGTATTTATTCTCGGCAAAGGTTTGAGAAGTGGTTGCAAAAGGAGTTGCTGTGCCATAATCAAATGCTTCTACCTGCCGGGCGCCGGTAAAAATTGGTTTGTACACCCCGGTATAGTTTGTGTAATCGAGGGGGGTATTGGTAAGACTACTGCCGGAAAGCGAAATACCTACAGAAGGTTTGTCTGGTGCAAGTTGAAAGCCATCAGGCCAGCTACCGGAGTATTGTTGTTACCATTATTATCCAGTTTGTTACAAGCTGAAAAAACAAAAAGTAATGCGGCTATTCCTGTAATTGAGAGAGCATTTTTTCGCACGGAATTAAACATTTTTTTCATAGATTAAATTTGATATTTATAAGGTTAAACAAAGTTTTTACAAGGGCGTAAAAATAGTGCCACTCCCTAAAATTGAATTGTAAAGAAGCGTTAAAGGGATCGTCAATTAACAATTGGTTTACAAATGACTGGTAGCTTTTATATGATGAAGACGAAACGATCAATATAGTTATTATAGCCTCCTAAGTTCCCCCGTTTCCCCTGGTTTTGTGATTAAATACTTTTAACGTGTTCCTCCTGGCTGAACTTCCGGATTTATAATTTTTGTAAAGGGAGCCAAGAATAAATGTTCGCATATCTGTAGCATAATAAGGCCCCTTTTTGCTTTAGTTAGGAGTTAAAGCAACCAGCATTAAAATTTTATCGTTTAAACAATGAAATATTGTACCTTAATATCTCATAACAGCAATAATAAGCTCACCCTGCTGCATTAAACAATTTTTAATGAAGAAGCTCTTTACCACATCGTTTTTTCTTGCGTTGGTATTTGCTTCTTATGCCAATCACACCAAGGGCGGCTGGATCTATTATCAATATCTTGGTCCGGGTGCAAACGCCAATACAGCCCGGTATAGCATCACATTAAAGCTATATACGGAGTGCTTTTTAAATTCAAACCAATGGTGTCCGGATGTCAATATTTCCATTTTTAATGCAGGGGACAATACGCTGTATGAAACTGTGAATGTGAACTATTCCGATTCAGTGAATATTCAAAACTGCACCAAACAACAGTGTCATCCATGTATCAGTTCTATCCCCAATATTTGTTATAAGATCGCCACATTTTCTTTTGTAAAAGACCTGCCCATCACCCCGGCGGGCTATGTTGTTTCTTACCAGCGGTGCTGCCGTATTGCTAACATCATCAACCTTGTACCGGGTTCCAGTTCTATTGGTGATACCTGGTCCGTAAATATCCCCGGCACCGGCAGTTCTGATCCGCTTGCGTATCAAAATTCAAGTGCACAATTTGCTCAGAACGATACCGCGATTATCTGTAAACAAAACTTTTTTACGTTTGATTTTAGCGCTATTGATAAGGACAACGATTCACTGGTATACTCTTTTACAGATGCCTTATATTCATCTCAGGGAAGCAATGGTGGCCAATGCGGCAGCCAATCAAGCAGCCCGCCCTATTCATTTGTCAGTTATACAGCGCCATTTTCCGGCACCGAACCGCTGGGAAGCGGAGTTACCATCAACCCTGTTACTGGTATTGTAAGTGGAATTGCGCCGGCCACCCAGGGCACGTATGTGCTCACCTGCACGGTCACTGAATTTAAACGCGGCACCAATATTATTAAATCCACCGTGCGAAAGTCATTGCATATTAGTGTAACAGATTGTTCGCTCACACAAGCTGTTTTAGATCCCGAATATTTTAGCTGTGATAGCTTTTCAAAATCTTTTAGCAATAATTCCCCTGGTGGAAATATCCAGACTTACTTCTGGGATTTTGGCGTGGCCGGCAGCACAAGCGATACATCGAACCAGTCTTCTCCTACATTCACATATCCTGATACCGGAACTTATACTTTGAAGTTGGTAGTAAACCGTGGACTGCCCTGCCCTGATTCCACGCTTTCGATCGTTAAAGTATATCCTGTTTTTATCACAGATTTTTCAGTACAGGGACAATGTAAAAATACGCCCATAACGTTTAAGGACCTTTCCACTACCACCTATGGTTTTGTTAACTCGTGGACCTGGGATTTTGGTGATCAGGCTTCCCCGGTAAATGTTGCCACTACACAAACTGCGCAGCATATCTATCCAACGGAAGCTTTGTATAATGTATCTCTCACGGCAACTAATTCCAAGGGCTGCAAGGCAACACTTATTAAAGGCATGCAGATAACGGATAAGCCCGCATTGAACCTAACGAATGATACGCTTATTTGCGTGATAGATACCCTTCGCCTGAATATTGGTGGTGCCGGAACTGTTTTGTGGTCGCCCAATTATAATATTAATAATCTCAGCAGTTTCTCACCATTGGTAAGTCCTGATGTGCCAACGAAATACTATGCCACCTTAACTGATCCGTATGGCTGTATAGGAACAGATTCTGTTTTTGTGGATGTAAAACAATTTGTGACCTTAAAAGCTGGCAGCGACACGACCATCTGCGGCACAGATGCAATCACTTTAGGATTAGCAAGCGATGCATTAAGCTATATATGGACTGAGAATCCTGCAAACGGAACGCTCGATGATCCACGTTCGAAAAATCCTGTTGCAGTACCGCTGGTAAATACTACCTATCATGTAGTAGGCAATATTGGCAAATGCGTTGCAGCAGATGATATTGCGGTAAGGGTAGCGCCTTATCCAAATGCTAATGCGGGTGCGGATACCATCATTTGTTTTGGCACATCCGCCCAACTCCAATCCAGCGGCGGAAGCTTTTATTCCTGGAGCCCTTCAACATTTTTAACCAACGCACATATCTCAAATCCGATCGCTGTAACACCCTCGGCTACGCTTTCTTATGTGGTAACCGTTACTGACAATCTTGGGTGTCCCAAGGCTGTACTGGATACAATTTCAGTTATCGTTTCAAAAATAAATGCGAATGCCGGTCCAAGGGACACTGTTGTTGTGCTGGATCAACCGCTGCAACTGAATGCAACAGGCAGCGTCAATTATCTATGGACACCTGCCCGCTGGCTTAGCAATCCAACTATTTCCAACCCTGTAGCGCTTCCGCAGGATGATGTTGTTTATACTGTAAAAGTGAGCAACTCATCAGGGTGTTTTGACGTAGATAGTATCCGGGTAAAAGTTTATAAACTTATTGCAGGTTTTTATGTGCCTTCTGGTTTTAGCCCCAATGGTGATGGTAAGAATGATAATTTCAGACCGATTGCAATTGGTATGAAGTCAATAGATCTTTTCCGGGTTTATA
Source organism: Ferruginibacter sp. (assembly GCA_039922055.1). Taxonomy (GTDB): domain Bacteria; phylum Bacteroidota; class Bacteroidia; order Chitinophagales; family Chitinophagaceae; genus Ferruginibacter. The sequence continues at coordinate 10,862 of JBDSAP010000245.1, read as the reverse complement.
ATCGGTGGGGCCAGATGTTATTCAATGGAACTTACTTTGAAGAAGGTGGTTGGGATGGAACCTTTAGTGGCAGGCCGCAAGATCCGGGAACATACGTGTGGTATGCAGAAGGTACAGATTTTATGAATAATAAAATAAAGAAGCGGGGATATGTGGTGTTGATAAGGTAGCCTTAGCCCTTTAATTTTTCTTTTCAAATAAGGTAAAAACATTCGTAAAATTTTTTGTCCGGGCAATGAAGCAATGGGCATCATCGTTGCATCGCCCTCTTGTACGATTGAAGCTTTGGGCAACAGGCAACTCCCAACCTTAGTCAACCCTCATTGAAGTATATAGCATGCTGCATAGCGAAATTGTTCTAACGTTCCGTATGAACATTTGGCGGGTAGAAAATTTTACCGCGGATTTATTTTGATCAAGGTACCGCCGCAATAACGCTTTTTGATCTTCATCTTTGAACCGGCGGATTATTCCTTCCCCATGATCTATAATTGTCTGGCTGGAATCGAAGGGCATTTTGCCATACATTTTTCCACCGGGAAAATGGCAGGGATTGCATTTGCTTTTAAAGATAGGAAGCAGCTGAGTCTTAAAATCCACCGGTTCGGTCAAAGTAGATTTAGATTTATTTTCTACAGCAATTACAGGAGAATTATTCTTTTTTCCGTTATACAAGCAAAGGCTGAAACTGCCCGTCACTGCCAATAATATCAATATCAATTTCATAATTGAAAATATTATAGATCAATAAAAATTGTTGCTTCACCGGCACTAATCAATACTCCGGTAAAATTTAAGCTCTCAGCCTTCCGAAGTTCAGGCATTGGTTATAAATGTTTTTTATTTTCTTGCAACTTAGATCAACAGCTAAGTTGGAAAATATTCTTTTGGTTATTAACTGGTTCATGTGCAGCATTTTTATATCTGCCATTGAAAAACTTCCTCTTTGTACTACAGGCACAGATAAATGATAAGCAGCTTTGGCGACGGACACCACTGTCATAGCGATATTAAAATGACTGTGCAACTTTTGCTGGCTCCTTGCCTGACAATCTTCCAGCCCGGCATATTGTTTGGCATCTCTTATTAAAAACTCTACTTGAAAACGCAGTCCGTAATACCTGCACATTGTCATCGCATCCATTTCAATATCTGTAGCTACGATTATCTCCGGCTTTTCTTTACCCGGATAATAAATAAATGCAGCCAGTATTTTTTGTTTTAACTGTACACAGTACAGTACCGCTGCATATACCTGCATGCCATTAGCGTTGTAACAACATTTTATCCTGCGTTTATCAATAGCTGAAATGTTTACCTTGCCATCATATAATTTTGGCCTGCCTTTACCAATGCGGTGTTTGCCTTTATATAAATACATCAGGTTGGCATCCTGCCGGGCTTTAGTAATAATATGAAGCCCCTGACGCAACAGCGGACTTATAAAATCTTTCTTCATAAAATAACCATCTACAGCCAGGTAACGGCTTACAGCCTTAATATCTTCAATATATTTTTCTATTACGCTTACATAATGATTTACCAATGTCTTGCCCACTGCTTTGAGGTCTTTGGGTGACGGCGTTTGTTCCGCTATGCCATGCATGGCTGCTGCATTTGTAACATCAACAAAAGCGAGGCAGCCGATCTCTAACCCACGAAGGGCCTGCTGCCTTACACCGCTCCAAAACATTCCCATACCATAACTATGTTTGCCGCTTTTCTTTATATACGAAGGATCGAATACGGCTATCAATTCCTTTGAACAATGATGCTGTACTAACGTGTAATTAAATTTGAACCAGTCAAAGAACTTACTAAAACCATTGCGGTAACTTTTCTCTGTCAGCTTTCCCCAACGCTCCATATTACTAAACACATAACGGCAGTTCATCCCCAGCCATAATTCCATTATGTGGATAACAAATTTTGCAACTGGTTTCCTTACTTCGGTAATTTTACCCAACGTTGTTTCAGCAACGCTTAAGGCATTAGATTTTGTTTTTAGCATACAAAGGTCTAATGCCTTTCTACTTTGCTGCCTATTTTAGTTTTGCACTTTTCCACATTAATTGTTACCGGAGTATTGACTAATGAAAGTTACTACATTTTATAAATTTTTTATAACCGGTTAAATAATGGGCTATTAATATTTTGAGGTGCTGGAAAAGCCTGAAGGCTTTAATATGAATAACCCTGGGAGAATCTCGGGAGAAGTAATGAAAGTATAAAATCAACTTTGCGCCTTTACCTCTTTTTTCTTTGCGTGAAATTCTTGGGTAAACGGCATTAAATGTAACTATGCTAATTTTGAATATTTTAATGCCTTAAAAAACTGCTTACTGCTGCAAAACATAAAGCCACGCTGAATGAAGAACAATGACCTGATAAAGACCGTAAAAGGGAAAGTGGTAGATGAGAATACCCGTTGTACACATTATCATTCCCCGCTCGATATAATTGCAATAAAATTCAAATGCTGCAACGAATATTATCCCTGTTATTATTGTCACCTGGAGACAGTTAATCACGAAAGCAAACAGTGGTCGCCGGTTGAATATAATACCAAAGCAATCTTATGCGGCGCTTGCAGCGGCGAGATGACTATTTCACAATATATGTTTTCCAATTATCAATGCCCTTTTTGTGCTACGCCTTTTAATCCTAATTGCAGCAGGCACGATCACTTTTACTTTGGCGGCAGTTAGAGGTACTTGTTTAATAGGAATTAAAGAAGATAACAGCGTTACAATACCTCAAACAAAAACACCTGCGATCTTTCTTCCTGCTTGAAATTGTTATCGGCAATCAATATTAATGTTCTGTGACCATTTGGTAGAATGGGTCCAAACGTCATGCCTTCCACATTGTCAATAAAAATTCCGAGATCATCAAGATTTAATAAAAGTTTTTTAGTCATCGGCTTGAACTGGGCATTTTTGGTCAGCGATACATTTTCTTTTATGTCGGTTGCATTTTTGAAATCTGCAATAAACAACCTGATACTACATCCCTCATGTCCAAAAGAATAGGAGCGTTCGATTACCAGCAACTGGTCGTTGCCGATAGATAGTATATCCGGAACGCCATTTATTTTAAATTCAGTTGGCGGATTTGCCGGGTAAACAATGGGGTCAAGTTTATAAGCAAACTGTTTAATATTTTTCCTGCTTTCAACATCGTACCCGAGTATGCGGATAAAAGCATGGTTATCGGTGAGGTCTGCCCTTGGGCCATCTTCATACAAAGGTTCCTCAGCATTTGCATATAAGGTTTTGTAATTGTCAGCAAAAGACATTCCTTCAAATACTCCATTTTGTCTTGGTCCCTTTTGTATGCTTTGCATTTTGAAAAGGTGGGGTAGTTCAAAGCTGCCTATGTATTTTCCCTCGGGCGAGATCAGGCTGATTGCCGGATCCTCAAGAATTGTATCTTTTTTCTTTACTATTCTTTCACCTTCACTACTCCATATCATTTGATGCAGGATTGGATTATACCGTATTGCTTCGGGATCGGGAGTAAGAGTGGGCGCCTGCAAATTATTGGGATACACATTTCCATTTGACTGAAGCAAATTCGTGACAGCAGTGAAGTACGCACTGTCAATTCCCTTTGAAGTAATGTTAATTTTCGCGGTGTAAAAGCGGGCGGGGTTGATGTCGCTCCGGTCATCGCAGATGATGTAGTAACAATTGTTTGCTGAATCATAATCGATCCCTGATAATCCCCCAACAGTGGTGTTCTTAAAGATTAAATTGTGAGGAATGTCGTATTCATCTAACAATTTAATGGCAGAGATATTGGATACGGACGAGACACCCGCAATTTTTTTACCCAAAGTGCAAGAGAATAGAATGGCTGCAACGCAGCAGTATATTAACCACCTTAAACCAGTTTGCATAGTTATCATTGAGCTGCAAAATTGATGAAAATAAAACGCCCGCACTTTAATAATATTAAATTTATTGGAGGCATGATGATTTAAATGTTAGCGCAGGTTGAAATTAAATTTTTTATTGGAGAGGTAATTAGCCGCTGAAATTGCCGCGGGGAAATTTGAAACGCACTATACTCTGCTGTAAGAGATTAATAATTTTTCAAATTATTTTTTATTCTCCTTCATAAATTATATTTGCATACTATGAAATTTTTATCCACTATTTTTTTCCTGGTTCTTATCCTATTCACCTCCTGCCAAAGAAAACAGTCGCCATTAACAAAAGAAGAAGTAATAGCAGTAATTAAGCGCTTTGATGAAGGATGGCGAACAAAAAACCTGAACACAGTTGATTCTGTATTAGCGCCCGCTTATATTTATTTTACTCAATCGGGCGGAACCTTTAGCCGTGCCAACCTGGTACAAACTGCCGGCTCGCCAGATTATACGCTTGAGAAAATGGAGCGAATGGAATATCATGTTGAGCTATTTGAAAACACAGCCGTGGTCAGCACCCGCTGGCAAGGGAAAGGAACTTATTTCGGAACAGCTTTTAACGAAGACCAACGCTGTAGTATTACCGTTATCAAACAGGATGGCAAAACGGAGATATTATCGGAACACTGTACTCCTATAAAAATGAGCAGGATATTTCATTAAATACTATAGCACTATAATAGCTCATTTGTTGCTTGAAATTATCTTTGTTTACCAGAGTTAAGTTATCGTAATCATGAACTCATTTATAATTACGCGAATTAAGAAGAAAGCACTGTATTAATTCGTGTAATTCGCCTTTATAATTCGTGTAATAAAATCAAATGTTTAATTTTAAAAAAAAGATAAATCATGCACTATAAAATAATAGCCGCCATCCTGCTTGTTTGCCCGCTCTTTATTTCTTGTAGTCAGTCCGGCAAAAAGGATATGCCAAAGCCAGCAGCAGCAATAGCCGCTGCAAATTGCGTGAGTGAATTTCCTTCAATAAAATCGCTGGAATTTACTTTTAATGTAGACAGGGATACCGCTCATACCCAACGGCGCTGGAAATGGCAACCCTCATCAAATATGGTTACATTTTACGATACCAACGATAGCGTCACATTCAAACGGATGGACACTTCAACGGCTCAGTTAAAAAAGCTCAATGGTCAGTTCACCAACGATGAATACTGGCTTATTTTTCCGCTGCACCTGCAATGGGATATGGGGTATGCTTTTACGGATAATGGTACAGCGATTGGGCCGGTAACAGAAAAGTCCTATCATAAATACACGGTGCAATACAATAACAAAGATGGTTTCACGCCCGGTGATATGTACGAGTTGTATACAGACGATCAACACATAATACAGGAATGGGCCTTCCATAAAACGGGTGCTAAAGATCCTACCTTAATGGTGACCTGGGAAAATTACGAAGATGTGCATGGGCTTAAAATTGCTAAAGAACATAAAAGTAAAGATGGAAAGTTCAGGCTTTATTTTACAGGGGTAACTGCACAATAACCTTACTGATCGCTTCAATTAATTTGTTGTGCTGCAAGGGCAAGCGTCTGCACGGTCCATTGCTAACCGGGTAACTGTTTAACGCATTGTTTATCCGTTATGCAATCATTTCTTTTTTGCGACCTGTGCCATCTCCATATAATCAATAGCGAGATTTGCCAAAGCCTGTACGCCCAATTTTAAACCGGACTCGTCAATAAAAAAATCAGGCGTATGGTGCGATGGAGCTTTAAGTGGATCTGCACCCTTCGGCATGCCACCTAGATTGAAAAATATGCCCGGCACTTTTTGCTGGTAAAAAGAAAAATCTTCGGCGCCTGTATGGGCTGCTTTTAATAGTACATTTTCCTTACCGGCTGTAAGCTGCAACGAAGGAAGCATCTTATTGGTTAATGCCGAATCGTTAAAAGTAACAGGGTAGTGCGAACTAAATGGTATCAATACTTCGGCAGTAGCGCCGGCGCTTTCCGCGGTTTTAACCGCTACCTGCGTCACCCGTTCAATCAGCATTTTTTCATCTTCCAGGTTCAATGCCCGGATGGTACCCAGCATCTCCACCTGCTCCGGTATAATATTGCTCCGGTTGCCGCCATTGATTGCGCCGATGGTTACGATACCCGCGTTTTCTGTAATGTTCAGGTTACGGCTGATGATCGGCTGTAGGTTATTAATGATTTGTGCCGATGCCACAATTGGATCGATAGACGACCAGGGATAGGCTCCATGTGCAGACCTTCCCTTCACCGTTATTTTCAGATCGTTGATGCTTGCATAAAAACCACCCGGCCGGTAAGTAATCTTACCTGTTTCCGTTTGCGAATTAATGTGTAAGCCAAATATCACATCTACTTTGGGGTTGTCCATTACACCTTCTTTTACCATCATTTCAGCGCCGCCTTCTTCACCTCTCGGCACACCTTCTTCGGCAGGTTGGAAAATAAATTTTACGGTTCCTTTCAAATCTTTTTTCATACCGGTCAATATTTCAGCCACACCCATCAGCATTGCCACATGTGTATCGTGGCCACATGCATGCATAACCCCCACTTCTTTTCCGTAGTATTGCGATTTCACTTTCGATGCAAAAGGTACCGGTGTACGTTCAATTACAGGCAGCCCATCCATATCGGCTCTCAAGGCTACTACTGGCCCCGGTTTACCGCCTCTTAAAATACCCACTACGCCGGTATGCGCAACACCGGTTTTTACTTCCATTCCCAGGGATTGCAGATGTTTTGCAATAAGTGCCGCAGTCCTTGTTTCGTGGTTACCCAGTTCAGGGTGTTCATGTATATCCCTCCTCCAGCTTATAACTTTTTGCTCAATTTTATCAGAGGCGGCAAGCACCTGGTTTCGCAATGAATTGTTTTGTGCAAACGTAGTAGCCGTTAGCAATGTAAACAGCAAGGAAAATCTTATAATCATATTTGATCTTTAGCATTACAAGTTATGGTAAAATAGTTTTTAAAAATTACTGATGAGGGCTGTTGCGTTTGATACATTAGGTTTAAGAAGTTTGTCAATGGTAGTGTTCTTACAAAAAAGTCAGGAAAACAAAAGACGGCAGGAGCGCTCTGAACGAAAATATGCTGTAATGATCAACTGTTATTTTCGGCCGGTTTACTGGATGGGAGTCGTATTTTCAGGCCGGCCTATGTTCAGAGAAATTATAACTTAAGAAAGAGAATGGGTAAAAAATAGATTTATTAAACTTTCTGAAAAGCCGGGTAGCGATGTGGAAATTAATGAAGAAGGAATGAGAAAATATGCAGTACCCGGCGTCCCTTTCTTTGTAGAGAGAATCACTTAAGTGTTATTTTCGCTTCTATCTTACAAATAAAAAATAGAAGTAACTATGGTGCGGTTAGAAAGATTTGAGCAGGGAGATTTTCAGCAACTAATTGAATGGATAAATGACGAAGAACTATTAATTGCCTGGTCCGGCAACCTGTTTTCTTTTCCTTTAACTCAACATAGTCTCGAATGGTATATCAGTGATACGAATGAGGTGAATAATTCAACTGCATTTGTATTTAAAGTGGTGGATGAGGATGGTAAAATGATCGGGCATATTTCCTTAGGAAGCATCAGTTGGAAAGACCGGTCAGCAAGGTTGACAAGGGTTTTGGTCGGTGATTCCGGGAGTCGTGGCAAGGGCTATTGTTATGAAATGGTAAAAGCTGTTTTAAAGATAGCGTTTGAAGAATTGAAACTGCATCGTGTAGGACTTGGAGTATACGGTAGTAATCCGGGGGCAGTGAGATGTTATGAAAGAGCAGGCTTCATCACGGAGGGGGTTAGCCGTGATATAATGCGGTATAAAAATAATTGGCTGAGCATGATAGAGATGAGCATCCTGGAAGATGAATGGCGTCAGCAAAATGCTTCATAATTTAGCGCTTCTTGTCAAAGCTTTCAATCTCTTTTGATGAAAAATAACTGGTTTGGAAAGCTGGTTTTTCTTTCCAGATAACTTGCGTGGTGCATGCTGCCCAGGTCACATTTTTTTTGAAATGAATATAGCGGTAACGCTATTAAGTTGGCCACCATTTACCACACGGATCTTCACCATGTCTTCCAGGTATTTATTTTCAACAAAATTTTTATTCAGAAGATTACGGACAGGCATAAGGTAAGTCCCGGCACGGGCTCTTTAGTTGTTTCATTTTTAATATCCATCACCAGGAAAGTATACCCGTCTAACCTGCAATGCTGCGTATGAACAGTACCAAATATGAACAACATAATAATAAGCGAAAGCCGCTTGTACATATTTTTAATCAGGAGGATATTGTAAGCTACCAATAAAAAATAAGCTGCATTTTATATCAAAGGATAATTACGTAGAAGGAGTAAAGGTGTAATCTGCCTGAAATTATCCCGGCCATGGGAGGAGGGTTATAGCCCATTCAAATGCCCTGCCATTGTGGATAATTGAATTGTTACCATTTATAATTTCATAATAGGAAATTAAGAAAACACAGTATAAGTGTTGTACTTTTACCGAAAATTAGCGCACATGAAAATTTTTGTAGCCGGTCTACCTTATGATCTGGATGATGCAGAACTGGAAGAAATATTTGAAAAATTCGGCACTGTTACTTCAGCAAAAGTTGCCATAGATAAAGAAACAGGCAAGAGCAAAGGATTTGCCTTTGTTGAAATGCCCGACAGTACCGAGGCAAAAGATGCTATCGAAAGTATGAACGATATATCTCTCGGAAAAAAGCCATTGGTTGTGAAGGAAGCCGAAGAACGTAGCTCTGCTCCAGGTAGCAGACCCGGCGGTGGCGGTAATCGTGGTGGTGGCGGAGGTGGCTTCAATAAGCCTGGTTTTAATAATGACCGCAGGCGTTATTAGTCACTATTTTGCGGTGGTTCCCAAGAATTTCTTTGCCGGAAAATTTCTATTTAAACACGGGCAACCCGTGCTGGTAATATTGTAGCCCGCTGCCTCACGGCGGCGTTTGTTATAATGTAATGATGAGGACGGGCTTAGATTTTACAAGATTGATTTATAGAAGTGAAGCCTATAACCATGGTGATTGATATAATTTCTTCGTTCAACGATATTAATTAATGATCAATTATAAATACCAGCATCATGCAAAAAATCAACTGGGGGATTATTGGTTGCGGCGATGTAACAGAAGTTAAAAGTGGCCCCGCTTTTAATAAAGTCAGCGATTCTTCGCTGGTTGCAGTAATGCGCCGCGATAGCGATAAAGCAAAAGATTATGCCAGCCGTCACCAGGTGCCCAAATGGTATGATGATGCCAATCTTCTCATTAATGATCCCGATGTAAATGCGATCTATGTAGCTACCCCTCCTTCATCACATGAAGCTTATACATTAGCCGCATTTGAGGCTGGTAAGCCGGTGTATGTTGAAAAGCCAATGTCTATGAACCATGATGCTGCTTTGAACATGGCAAATGCTGCCGCCGCCAACAACATAAAACTTTCAGTAGCGCATTATCGGAGAGGGTGGCCGCTCTTTAAACAGGTAAAACAATGGCTGGATGAAAAATTGATCGGCCAACCTCTATTTGTCAGGCTGGATTGTCATAAAATGAAACTTACGCAGGAAGAATTGCAAACGACTAAAACTGCCTGGAGGATAGATCCTGCAATTGCAGGTGGAGGGCTGTTCAATGATTTATCTCCTCACCAATTGGATATTATGTATCATCTTTTTGGCCCGGTTGAAAAGGTGGTGGGTGTGGCAACTAATCAATTGAACGAATATGCTGCAGATGATATGGTTGCAGGAAATATACTTTTTCGCTCGGGTGTTGTATTTAGTGGTACCTGGTGTTTCAATGTAAGCGCCGGCCACGATAAAGAATGGTGCGAAATAACCGGCACAAAGGGTAGCATCGGTTTTAGCTTTTTTGAAATAAAGCCGGTGATCGTAACGGTCGATGGTATTACCAGAAGCGTTTCGTTCGAACCAATGCAACATGTTCAGCAACCAATGATTGAAAAGGTGGTAGCGTATTTCTTAGATAAAGGACCTAATCCATGCAGTGGTGCAGACGGTACCGAAGTAATGAGATTAATAGACAAATTTACTGCCCGGTAAAGAATATAAGCTCATTTGCAAAAGCCGGAACTACCCTCATTTCTACCGATTAATAATATCTATCAGTGTAAAGCGATTTAACAGCATTTAAATTGTTTTTATCTCCACTCAAAAAGTTTTACACACCGGAAATAAAGTGATTTTTATCATTGCTTTTTATGAATAATTGTTGCACCTTTAAATCAGAAAATCAATTGCCACTTATAAAAAAGATGCCGCAGTTTTAACAACGTAAGCGAACAGCGAAATTTTTAAAAACGCTTAAAATCTTTTCTGGCTCTTGATCTTGACCACGTATTTAATAAAGGCTGTTACCCTTTACTTTTGAGTAAGGTCATGCAACAAAATCAATTAATGCAGAGATAATAGACAGCCTGTAATGTTACCGAAAAGGTTTAAAAATCCTTGAAACAAGCGCTATCATGCCTGTCGAAGACGATTCAGGCACTCACTGCTTGTAATCAAAAAATTAAAAGCTTCCGAAGGGAAGCTTTTTGTATAAATTCAGCCTGGTCAATATTCAATTTCTTAATCCCTATAATTTAAGACGGGTGGTATATCACCTAACAGCGCTTTATATTGATAGTCGCCTTTATCTTTAATAAATTCCTGTTTTGCTTTCTGTATTAAGAGTGGATTCGTAAAAAGATCAATGGCGGTAAGGGTCATCGTTTTAGCCGCTGCCATCATTCCTTTGATCCCAATTTCTGTTCCACCGCAAGCAACTGCCTGCCAGCTATGTGCCGGTGTGCCAGGTATCCAGGTGGCAGTGCTTATGCCGACTGTTGGAACAGTATAACTCACATCACCCACATCTGTAGAACCTCCGCC
>JBDSAP010000244.1:0-6904 GCA_039922055.1 Ferruginibacter sp. | reverse complement strand
TTTAAGCATATCCATTTTTGAAAGAATGCCCATAAATCAACTGTTTCAGCAAACTCAATTACAATATTTCAAAGAACAAAAAGATAATCAATTGAATATGTTCGATTTATAACGCAATGCTAGTGATTTTTGGTGAATTGAGAATAAATGAATTGTTATAATGGAAGGAGTATAAGTTTGTAATTTGAATGGTGCTGTTGCCAATATAATTAATCCTTTTTCTCTTCTATGTATTCTATCGCCTGCTGGCTCAGCATGTCATGTCCGCCTTCAAAAACAGTAAGCATAATTTTTTTAGCTGATTTCTGATAGTAGATCACTTTGCCGGCAATTTTTTGTAGTGTCAGATACAGGGAATGTTTGTGTATCAAGCATCATTTTTTCATCTTCTTTACTTACGTATTTTGAAATATCTTTTTCCTTATAATCAAAGATAATTTTATTATAAAAACTGATAGATTGTGAAATAGGAACAACAGCATAGCCGTGCCCATCATGAATACCAACGAATATTTGCAAAGTGCTTTTTTTTCTTTTCTTTACCGGGGTTACCCAAACAAGTGGAGACCGTTCTTTGCCTTTTAGCGAATCAAAATTGTTGCCAGCTCCTATACAGCTAATAATCTCTTTTGCATATTTATTTTTTCTTTCAACAGATTGTGCATACCAGGCCGGCAGATCAGATATAGAAGCCCACGCGGAAAAAGATTTAATTGTATGACGGGATTTCATGTACATAGACAATGTCGCGTATCCACGTCCGCTATATCCAATTACATAAATTTTATTTTTGCCGACATTCATATTTTTTAATGCCCAATCAATACATTCATCTATATCGTTAATTACAAATTCACTGCAACAGGTTTTTGGATGTTTGTTTACACCACGAAAATTTGGAAATACATAATTATAGTTTTTTGCTTTTGCGATAACATCAAGGTCACTTGTTTTTAAAGAATCAGCGGTGTAACTCCAGGAATGGAGCTGTCCAATCAAAGGTTTAGATTTTTTATCTGTGGATTTATAATAATAAAAAACCTGGGAATATCAATCCAGTGTGGATTTAATGCTGTCTTTTGTCAAAAAAGTTTCATGGTTTTTCTGGTTAGTACTTTGCCCAATGGACAGATAATTTAATATACACAGTAAAGATGTCGGGAGGAGTTTCATAATTGACACAGTTGTTTTTTGAGAATGATATTCAATGGCACAGGTGATGAATGCTGAATGTGGTTAAAGATAAAATTTATTTTGTTGGGCAATGGAAATACAAAAGCATAGCAAATGCTAAGCAGTGAAGACTGCGCAGGTTTTCAGGCACTCTAAAAATGTACATTACGTTTTTTGCCTGATAACATTGATCATGAAATTTAAATTAATGTATTCGGGAAAATTACAGAAACCAAACGACCAGCGTTTCGTCCAATACCCGGACTGCGGAACATAAAGGATAAAAATCCCTCTCTAATTATTTTTCAATTACAACTTTTTGTGCAAGATTCATCGGCGTTTTTATATGGTAGCCTATGCTAATATTTTTGACTTTATTTATAAAATACTAATACATCGGCATTCGGCTCAATCATCTAAAATTTTGTAAGGGGGGAAATAACTTTTTCAGCCATTGATACAAACGTCCTAATCACATGCAAATTTTTTTACTGATACGGTACTAAAATGTAAACCGATTTTATTCACCATTAATGCAACGGCTATTGAGTAAACTAATTTTTAACCCCAAACGATAAATATGAAAAGAGAAGGACACTGACCTAACTGCGCACGTCTGCATTCTCGAAAAAAGTCCTGCCCGAATGTTCAGATTTTGCTTAGAGGCATGAATAAAATATAATAATATTTCAAACTAAAAATATGAAAAAATGAAAGGAATATCGTCATGTACGTGTATTGTCATAATGCTTTTGTGTGCTTTAACTGCAAGCGCAACAGGCGGCAAAAATGAGAATAAACCAGCGCCGTTTTACAGGCTTCCGAAAACAACAATAACAAACATCAAGATTATTGCTAAAACCGTGACAGGTAAAGTAACAGACAACAAAGGCGCGGCAATGGTTGGTGTAAGCGTTTTAGAGCAGGGTACTTCAAACGGTGCTGTTACCGATCAGAATGGTAACTATAGTATTACAGTAGCCGGAAACAATTCAGTACTGGTTTTTCAACATATGGGGTACGATACAAAAACCGAAACGGTTGGTGGCCGCACCTTGGTAAACATGGTATTGCAAATACAGGTAAAGGCGATGGATGAAATTGTAGTAACTGCTTTGGGTATAAAAAAAGAATCAAGAAAACTGGGTTACGCTGCGTCAACTGTAAAAGTTGATGAAATCGCTCAGAACCGCACTACCAACTTGATGACCTCTATAGAAGGTAAAATAGCTGGTTTAAATATTTCTCCACCAACTGCAGGCGCAGGCGCAAGTAACCGGATTCGTTTGCGTGGGCAGTCTGGGTTTGCAGGAGGTAACAATTCGCCTTTAATTGTTATTAACGGGCTGCCAATGGATCAGGGTGCCCGTAGCGCCGAGGGTGGTGGGCCTGCCGTGGATCAGGGCGACAACCTGCAACAGGTAAATCCGGATGATATTGAGTCAATGACCGTGCTGAAAGGTGCAACAGCAGCGGCGCTTTACGGTTCAAGGGCTGCAAATGGCGCCATTATTATCACTACCAAAAGTGGCGCTAAAAATTCGAAATTTGGCGTGGAATTTACTTCAAACTTTGCCGCCGCCGAGGCGTTAGATTATTCAGATTACCAAACCGAATACGGTACCGGCTCTAATGGTGTCCGTCCTTCCACACAGGCTCAGGCGCAATCTTTTGGTAACCTGGCATGGGGCGAAAAATATGACGGGGTTCCTACAGTGCAGTATGATGGTGTTTTAAGGCCTTATTCTCCGGATTTAAACCGCACTAAGGAATTTTACAACACCGGAACTTCGTACGTGAATACGTTAGCGCTTTCCGGCGGTAATACTTCAACAAGCTACCGGGTATCTTTTTCAAACCAGGATAATAAGGGTATCTCCCCCGGTAATACTTATCATAAAAAGATATTTAACTTAGGACTTAGCAGCAAGGTTACTAATAAGCTAACGCTTCAAGTGAATATTAACTATACTCACGAGCAAAATAATAATCCTCCGCTGGTTGGCGCTCAGGGCATCGGCTTCTCCAGCTTCCTTAACCGTATTCCATTAACGGTTGCAATTTCGACGTTGAAAACCAGTGTTGAAAATCCTGACGGCACCATATTATCCACCAACCCCTTTAATAACCTTTTGACTAACCCGTATTATCTTATCGGGCGGATGTTCGATAAAACCAAAAGGGATCGTTTGTTAGGTACAGTTTCCCTTAGGTATGATTTCACTAAATGGTTGTATTTACAGGGCCGTGTAAATGCGGACTTCGGGTACGTTAACAATGAAAATAATAATCCAAGTAATTATGCACCTAATGCACCAATCAATAGTGCCACCGGTGGCTGGGCGGGTAGTTACGGCGTTTCCACGGGTTACAACAAAGAAATGAATAGTGACTTTCTGTTAGGAACGAGCCATAAAATTGGCAATTTTACAATAGACGCAAGCGTAGGTGGCAATATGTACACAGTTGACAGAAACCTTTCCACCCAAAGTGTGACAGATTTTGTAGTGAGAAACAATTATAGCATATCAAATGGTATCACCAAAACCCAGGATTATGGTATTACCAGATCGCAGGTAAACTCTTTATATGCTTTTGCAGATTTTGGCTATAAAAATTTCTTTTTCCTGAATCTTACTGATCGTACTGACTATTTTTCTGTGCTTACGCCACCAAGTTCAATAGTTGCCAATCCTAAAAATTCTTTCAACTATCCATCCGCAAGCGCCAGTTTCATTTTTTCCGAATTGCTACCTAAAACGAAATGGTTGAATTATGGTAAATTAAGAATGAGTTATGGAGAGGTGGGTAATGCAAACGGAGTGGCTCCCTATAGCAGCCAGTTGACCTACACAATCGGGTCACAACTGTTCGGCACCTACCCGATCGGAACTATTGCTCTTAACGGAAATGATGCAAACGGAACTACTCCAAATCCGTTAATAAAGCCTTACCGTCTTAGCGAAAAGGAAATAGGTCTGGAATTAAGAACTTTAAACAGCCGCCTGAACTTCGACATTGCCGTTTATGACAAAAGAACTACTGATCAGATTTTGCCAGTTGCTTTATCAACCTCTACAGGATATGGCACTAAATATGTTAATATCGCAAAGTTGAAAAACACAGGTGTAGAGGTTATGGTTGACGGAACACCTGTTAAAAGGCCAAACTTTAGCTGGAATATATCGGTAAACGCAACCTACAATGTATCAAAGGTATTAGCATTAAACCCGGGGCAAACCCGCCAGATAGTTACCTTTTTTAACGGCACAGGGAACGAGTTTATAGGTTACTTAACGTATGATGTTGGTAAAGAGATGAATCAGTTAGTAGATTATACGTACCTGCGCAATGATAAGGGACAGGTAATGTTAAACAGTTCAGGAGGACTTATACATTCAAAAGATTTCGTAAATTATGGTAGTGCAAACTATAAATGGATCGGTGGGATAACAAACACATTTAATTACAAGTCATTGAGTTTATTAATTCAGGTTGATGGTAAATTTGGTGGCAAAGTGTTTTCGTCAACCGCATTAAACGGTTTAAGATCAGGTATAGGCAAGAATTCTTTAGTAAGTCGCGGTGGGGTTACTTTCGATGGTGTGCTACCTGATGGGAGCCAGAATAATAAAATAGTTGCTCCGCAAACATTTTATGCTCAATATCGTTCTCAAAATATAGGAGATCCTTTTGTTTTTAGCAGCGACTTTATCAAGTTAAGAAATATCACACTTACTTATGACCTTTCCCGTTTTATCAGTAATAAAGTAAAGTTTGTTAAAGGGCTATCGCTATCTGTTTTTTGCCGGAATGCAGCACTACTGATGAAACGTATACCTACCGTTGATCCTGAGGCTTTCGCTTCAACAAGCGACAGCCGCTTAGGATATGAGCAACATACTGAACCAACAACCCGAACTCTGGGGCTTAACTTAAATGTGAAATTTTAAAATTATTTATATGAAAAAAATTAGTTGTCTTATAATCCCGTTTGCTGCAGCGCTTTGCTTCGTGAGTTGCACAAAAGGGTTTGAAGAAAAAAATAAGAACCCTTATGCCATTACAACAATTGACCCGGGATTGTTATTTACCGGAGCAGAGCGGGGTATGAATATTGGTAGTTGGGATGGGGAACAAACCATCGTACAACAATATATAAATGCGTATAACGCAGGCGCTACAGCAGGGTTTCAATTTAATCTGGATATAGATGGTTATAGCAACGATCGCTGGGGTGCTTACACTGGTGTTATAAAACCTTTGGTACAAATCATCAGTATTATTAAAGATGACCCGGCTAAAAAAAATCTTTATGACATGGTACGTATATGGAAAGCATATGCGTTCATGACGCTCGTAGACACATACGGTGATGTGCCTTACAGCGAAGCAGGAAAAGTATACCTGGAAGGTATAAACTATCCAAAGTATGATAAAGCAGCCGATATCTATGCCGACCTTTACACTGAGCTTAAAACGGCTACGGCTGATTTGTCTGTAGCCAATGGATATGTTTCGAGCGATTTGTTTTTTGGTGGTGCATCTGGTACAGTAGCCACACAGGTAGCCCATTGGAAAAAAATCGGTTACTCATTAATGCTGCGTCTGGGTATGCGCTACTCAAAAATTGACGTTGCCAAAGCTGCAAGTATTACGCAAGAAGCATTTGCAGGCGGTGTTATTCTTTCAAACAGCGATAATGTTGTTGTCACTCAATATAATGGTACAGTTCCCAACGGTTTTTCTAACCTGCAGCGGAACATCAGCCCCTATTTTTATTATTTAGCTGAGCCTTTTGTTAACCAGTTAAAAAGCACTGGTGATCCCAGGTTAAAGTATATCGGGGCCAGCTATGCCAATCCTACAACAATTAGCACCACACCTGATACCACATTAGCTAACCAATATGGATTTCCGGTGGGATATGACGCGGTAACCTTTTTAACCGCTCCGGGTTCCAGAGGCGCTAAAGGCGGAGGACTAAATTACACACAGCTTAATTACCAGGTAATGGTGAGTACTGTTGCCCCTGCGTTACTTATTACTAATTCTCAAACCCAACTATTGCTTGCAGAAGCTAAATTCAGAGGGTGGATTACAAGTGCCACAACAACTCAGCAATATTATGAAGCCAGCGTTAAAGCTGCTATGGATGAATGGGCATTATTTCCGGGCACATTTAGCCCCGCAGTTTCAGATGCGGAAAAAAATAACTATTTGCTTCAACCTGCAATTGCTTATAGTGATGCGAAGGCGCTTGAGCTGATCAATACACAATACTGGATCGCCTCGATTACAAACGGTGCTGAAGGTTTTGCTAACTGGAGAAGAAGCGGGTTCCCGGTATTGCAACGTAATAAGTACAACGATGACTTAGTCTCAGGCGGCGGCTTTGTAAGACGCATGTCCTATCCTGATGCTGAGAAAGCCTCGAACGCAGCCAACTATAGTGCAGCTTCTGCGAGCATGGGTGGAGATGTAATAACACAACGTGTGTTCTGGGATAAACCGTGATAAAATACCTTAGCTTTATTAATACCCAAAAGAAACCCGGATCGCAAGGCCGGGTTTCTTTGTTTAAGTATAAACTGTGAGATAAGTTTTAACCCACATTGCAGCAAAAAGGTCTTCAACTGGTAAATTTCAAGTTTTTTTGAAAATAATTTCATGTTTGACAGTGCTTTCTCCGTACCTCCCTCCAGGAGCATTTTTTTTATTGCAGCTATAA
>JBDSAP010000243.1:0-3423 GCA_039922055.1 Ferruginibacter sp. | reverse complement strand
ACAGTTGGTAAAAAAATAAAATGCCGCGGCGCTCTTCATTCATACTATTTCGATGCAGGTTTTTCAGGGTTGATCATTCCTTCCGCAACAGTAAGATCAACCGGCCTGGTAATCTTAATATTATCCTCCTCCCCTTCCACTAAATGCACCTTCAAACCGAAGGCTTCCACTACTGTGGCTTCGTCTGTAAATTTATCTTTATAGTCAATTTTATAAGCAGGCAATAATATCTTACTGTGAAATGTTTGTGGTGTCTGCACCAGCTTAATACGACTCCGCTCCAGCGCTTCATTGCCATCTTCGGTGATCATACGTATGCTGTCTTTGGAATCGATCACGGGAATTGCCGAACCAAATTCAAGGGCTGCTTCATAACAACGATGGATAAGATCCGTAGTTAGCAGGCAACGCACTCCATCATGTACAAACACCATGCATTCATCTGTTACCAGGTTCAGTCCATTTTGCACGGAATGAAACCTGGTACGGCCACCTTCAGTTATGCTTATTCGCTCGTAATCAAAAAAGGCATCAATAATTTCCTGGCCTGCCGCCACATGGTCCTCCGGCAAAACTAATATTATCCGCAGATCACTATAAGCTTTTAAAAAAGTATCAAGGGTATAATACAAAACAGGTTTACCATTCAATAGCAGGAACTGTTTGGGCAAGTTACTTTGCATCCTGCTACCACTCCCCCCGGCAACTATCACGGCGTATTTCTTCATAAGCAAATTTATAAATATTCAGTTACAAAATTATTATGAACTATTTTGCAGGTTAGTTTTGCTCACAGTTAGTTGTTTTAAATACAAGTAAGAATGCCAAAGCGAAAGAAAAGAATTGTAGTAAAAATAGGGTCGAATGTATTGGCTCAAAAGCAGGACGGACTTGATCTCAAAAGCATCGCACAACTTACCGCCCAAATTGCCAGTCTTAATAAACAGAATATTGAAGTAATACTTATTTCTTCTGGCGCCGTAGCTTCGGGTAAGAGCCTGATTACGCTACCAAAAAAAATGGATGTGATCAGCAAAAGGCAGTTGCTGGCGGCTGTAGGGCAAATAAAACTGATCAATACCTACGCTGATCTTTTTCAAAAACAAGGCGCCTTGTGCGCCCAGGTGCTAGTTACCAAAGAAGATTTCAGGGACAGGGAACATTATATAAATATGAAAAACTGCATCATGGTTTTGTTGCAGAATAATGTAATACCGATATTAAACGAGAACGATGTGATCTCTGTAACTGAATTAATGTTTACGGACAATGATGAACTGGCAGGGCTTGTTTCGAGCATGGTAGATGCAGACAGGTTGATCATTCTTTCTAATGTAAATGGTATCTATAACGGGTCACCTTCCAGCCCGGCCTCAACAGTAATACCTATCATTGAGTATGGAGAAAATGCGTTTGAAGATTTTATTACTTCAGAAAAATCTAATTTTGGGAGAGGCGGCATGCTCACCAAATGTAGTATCGCAAATAAGGTGGCGAGCCTTGGTATCCCGGTACATATTGCCAATGGAAGAGACGAAAATATCCTGGTCGATATAATGGCTCAAAAACCAACAGGCACATTATTCAAACCAAAGAAAAATATTTCGAGCATAAAAAAATGGGTTGCCCACTCTGAGGACTTTATAAAAGGGATTGTATACATTGACAGCGGAGCTGAAAAAGCCCTGCTATCTGCCAAACCAACCAGCTTGTTACCGGTAGGTATTACAAACATTGAAGGAAGCTTCAAGAAAGGAGATATCATCCGGATCAGTAATAGCGATGGTAGGCAGTTAGGCGTAGGAAGAGCACAGTACAATTCCGAAAAGGCAATGGAATTGATACATAAGAAAAATGAAAAGGCATTGGTGCATTATGATTATTTATTTTTAAACGACGACCAGTTAAAATGATAACGACACAACATACACTTACAGGAAATTTTAAAGCTGTTCAAAAAGCAAGTAAATCGCTGGTGCAATTAAGTGAGCAGCAGGTAAATGACATATTAAAGAGTGTGGCAAAAGCGGCTATTGCTAACAGTGAGGAGCTGATAAAAGAGAATCAAAAAGACCTTGATAGAATGCAGGTGACCGATCCAAAATATGATCGCTTAAAACTGACGGCACAACGTATAAAAGATATTGCGGGCGAAATGATAAATGTAGCTGAACTACCATCACCATTAGGCAAAATCCTTGAACAGCGCATCATGCCAAATGGTTTACACATCAGTAAAATAACCGTGCCGATCGGGGTTATTGGCATCATTTACGAGGCTAGACCCAATGTAACTTTTGACGTTTTTTCCTTGTGTTTAAAATCCGGAAATGCATGTATTTTAAAAGGTGGCAGCGATGCGGAATATTCCAACAAAGCAATTGTACAATTGATACAATCAGTTTTGAAAGAGCAGAATGTATCAGCAAACTGTATTGAGCTTTTACCCGCCACCCGTGAGGCAACTACCGAACTACTGAATGCTGTTGGCTATGTAGACGTGATTATTCCCAGGGGCAGTCAGCAACTAATCGATTATGTGCGAAGAGAAGCAAGGATACCGGTGATTGAAACGGGTGCTGGCATAGTACATGCCTATTTTGATGAAAGTGGCGATGCAGCAAAAGGGCAGGCGATTATACTCAACGCTAAAACAAGAAGAGTGAGCGTATGCAATGCGTTGGATTGTTTGATAATACATGCCAGTCGCATGACTGATCTCGTTGACCTGGTGCAAGGAATGGCGGAACAAAATGTGGTTATTTATGGTGATGAATCTTCTTATAAAAAACTGGAAAATGAGTACCCGTCTAATTTACTAAACAGGGCAGATCAAAGTCATTATGGAACCGAGTTCCTGGATTATAAGATGGCAATAAAAACAGTTCAGAATATTGACGAAGCGCTTGATCATATTTCCGAATACAGCAGCAAGCACAGCGAAACCATCATTGCAGAAGACCAGCAGAGAATAGAACAGTTTATTAACCAGGTGGATGCAGCCGTGGTATATGCAAATGTTTCAACAGCATTCACAGATGGAGCACAATTTGGCCTCGGCGCTGAAATCGGTATCAGCACACAAAAGATACATGCACGTGGCCCGATGGCCTTAAATGAAATTTGCAGTTATAAGTGGATAGTGAGAGGCGATGGGCAAGTGAGATCTTAGATGTGTGATGCGTGTGGATGTATGATGTCTGATGTATGATGTGTGATGTGTGATGTGTGATGTACGATGTGTACTTTGTTTTTTAGGTCAGCGAGCTGCAAATAGGAGAGCTTCAATCGTGGAGATTAACCCACATTGCAGCAAAAAGGTCTTCAACTGGTAAATTTCAAGTTTTTTTGAAAATAATTTCATGTTTGACAGTGCTTTCTCCGTACCTCCCTCCAGGAGCATTTTTTTTATTGCAGCTATAA
>JBDSAP010000242.1:0-6226 GCA_039922055.1 Ferruginibacter sp. | reverse complement strand
CACAAACCCCTGGGGACTAAAATCACTGGCCTATCCCATTGCCAAAAAGACAACAGGTCTTTATTGGGTAATGGAATACAAAGCGCCATCCAGCTTCAATGAAAAGTTGAAAACTCAACTTTTACGTGACGAATCAGTGATGCGTCACATGTACACTGTACTCGATAAATACGCCGTCGAGTATAATATCAAAAAGAGAAGTGGTGTAAATTCAGGAACTAAAAAAGCGGAGGCATAATCATGGCAAAACCAAACGAGATCAAGTATCTCACAGCGATTAAAGCTGAGAAGCGTCCAAAAAAATATTGCCGCTTTAAGAAAATGGGGATTCATTATATTGATTATAAGGATGCCGATTTCTTGAAAAAATTTCTGAATGAACAAGGTAAATTATTACCACGCCGTCTTTCCGGTAACTCTTTAAAGTTTCAACGTAAAGTAGGCGATGCTGTAAAGAAGGCTCGTCAAATGGCAATCTTACCTTACGTTACAGATCTATTAAAATAATTTTTTTCACCACCCTAATTCCTCCACAACAAGGGTTGAAAGCCTGCTCCGGCGGGTTGGGTAAAAATGCAATATCATGCAGGTAATATTAATACAAGATGTAAACAACCTTGGCGGTGCCAATGAGTTGGTTACTGTAAAAAACGGTTACGGACGTAACTACTTAATCCCATCGAAACTGGCTGTGGAAGCAAGTTCCAGCAATCTTAAACAACGAGAGGAAAAAGTAAAACAGCAGGCGAAGAAGGAAGCGAAACTGTTGGCAGAGATCAATAGTGTTATTGCTACTTTACAAAGCAGCCCGTTGAAAATTGGAGCTAAGACAGGTACAAGTGGTAAGATCTTCGGTAGCGTAACTTCAGTTCAGATAGCCCGTGCTATTAAAGAACAAAAAGGCTATGAGATTGATCGCCGCAGAATTACCATTCTTGATGAAGTAAAGGAACTGGGAAGTTATAAAGCAAAGATTGACTTTGGAAACGGAAACGAGTGCCAGGTTGAATTTGAAGTAACGGCTGAATAATCGAATTACTTATATCTTAAAAGTATTGATCCGCTCATTATTGAGCGGATTTTTTTGGCTCTTCTTTTTTTATTTGCAATATTCATTGCGTAAAAAAGGTGTTTACTAAAGATTTGGATTCGCGGTCAATGTCTATCAAAAATTGAGCTTTTGTTTCTGGCTAAATCGTTATAAACAGCTATTCTAAACACTCGGAAAAGCTCGATTAGACAAGAAAATCGTGGGAATTTCAGCTATATGAAATTTTATTTAAAAGAATGATTTTTTTAAATAAAATACTACATTTGTAATGCTTTAATGGATTTAGTATCTCGTCGTTAGCTGATTGTACTCTTTTTTTAGATGTCCGTTTTCAGTTCATTATACAACTAAGTCATTATGGTTTTTGTTAATAATTTAAAAGTTTTACAATGAACATCTACGTAGGAAATCTCAGTTGGACAATGACTGACGATGATTTAAGCAATCTATTTATTCAGTATGGTACTGTTTCAAGTGCAAAAATACTGAAAGACAAAATGAACGGCCGCAGCAAAGGTTTTGGTTTCGTTGAAATGGAAGATGATGAAGCAGCTAAAACTGCCATCGCTAATTTAAACGAAAGCGAAGTGCAAGGCCGTAAGTTAATCGTTAACGAATCTCAGCCACGCCAGGATGCTGGGGGTGGTGCAGGTGGATTCAAAAAACGCAGCTTTGGTGGTGGAAGCGGCGGTGGCGGTGGCTACAAGAAAAGTGGTGGAAGCGGCGGCTACGGTGGTGGCGGCGGCAGAAGCGGTGGAAGTGGCGGCTACGGCGGGAGCGGTGGAAACAGAAGCGGCGGAAGCGGTGGTTACAATAGAGATTACTAATCAACTCGGTACAAAATAACAGATAAATCCCCTGGCGAAAGTCGGGGGATTTTTGTTTTTCTTATATCAATGGCTCCCTATCGGCGGTTAGCTAATGCTTGATTGATATAAAATTATAAAATGAATAATCCCCCATCGTTTATAATGGGGGATCTTGTGCTTCAGAGGTAAGCCATTTTTTGAGTGATGGCTTATGTATTTCCAGGGTTAGTAAATATGTATTCTCTTTTTGTACAGCTTCAACTGTTGTAATTAACTAATGACTATTAGGGTTGTACAATTGCCTTTTGAATTTCGATCGTGTTGTCAGGTTTGATGATCTCTATTTGATAAATTCCGCTCCTTAATTCCTTGTTAGTATTCAGCGATTGAGAAATATTACTGCTGTTGATCGAAAGCCTGTTTGAGTAAACCATTTGCCCGTTGTTATTGATTAACCTTACCTGGTAAATACCAGTTAATTGATTTGTAAACTGTAGGTTAATGATACTTCCTTTGATGGGGTTGGGGTAGATCGTGATAGACCCTGTTCCCGTTTTGCCTGTAACAACTTTTACAATAAGGCTATATTTTTTTGAACCGTCCTTGTCTATACTTTTAATACGATAGAAATTATTTCCAGTCGCAGGAGATTCATCCAAAGAAGTATAGCTATTAGATGCGTTGTTTATTCCAGTAACATAGATGGTATTTACCTTCGAAAAGTCTGAGCCCGTCAGCGAGCGTTCTACTTCGTACCTGGCAATATTTATTTCTGTCTCCACCTTCCATTCAATAGATATTTTATTGTTTACCTGGTATCCTTTAATATTTGTGAAAGTCACAGGCAGTGGAGTGGTTGTAGAGTTAGTACTATAAATAATCTTGAACCTGTCAACAGCTCCGGACGCTGCATTAGAATTAACAAAGAAATTAACCTTGGTGGTATTCACAAGTGAAAGTACCGTGGAAGTTCCCAGGTAACTATCCTGCAAAATGGCATCCATACCAGGATGAAAAAGATTAGTGGGGACGAATTCAAATTGGTAATGCCGTTGTGTTGTTTTCCACAACTTAAAAAAGATTGTGTCGGCAGATGCAATGATAGGTCTTCTTTCAACCGCCAGCGTAGATGTGTAACGGGTGATGCCTAAGTTCTCTTTTATATTAGTGAATTTATAAGCATCTTCAAGTGTAACATAGTCATGATACAAAGTATTATATTCCGTTAAAACGCCATCAGCAAGTATTGTGGAATTATCACTAATGTTCAATAAATATAGATTGGTTCGCATGCTTTCGGTTCCTGTAAGAGGCGCATTGGCAGCCAAACTATTGACAGCAGGCACCTCTTTATTGCCATTGATGTCTCCGGCCTCAGCTAAATAAAACGATGTGAAAAGAAAAATAGTAATACTCAGAACTCTTAAAGTGGGACTAAATTTTGAATTGTTAAGCCCAAAGGGATGGCCACAAAGTTTTCGTGTAGAAGTAGGTTTCATGATACTGAATTTGGTTTTTAAACAGGGTATAAGGATAAACAAAAGAAGGGAACACTCCTTTTATAGGGAACTAACGTTCATATATTACAAATTATTTCGTGCAGGTATGGGAAAATGCAATAAAACCTAATAAATAGAAACCTATCTACAATAACTAACCAACAATGGGATGATAAATAGGCTTCATAAGGCCCAACGAAACCTTAAACAAATATTCAGCGATAAATAAGTAAAAAAAATCCCATCTTTTAGATGGGACGCTTATAATAATATGAAGGATTTAATAAAATTAGATGGTAGTCATTTTAGCTCCAATAGTATCTGCGGTTGATGGTTTCTTCACCCTGTGAGGTAGATGGTTGAAGTCGGGAAGCATATTCTTTAAAATAGGAGTAACCATTTCGTTATTGTGTGCAGCGGCAGCCTCTTCCAGCTCATTTAGCAACGCATAAAAATGAGGGTTGACTTCGGATGATTTTTTTGCCCTAAGGATTTTCGGGTGTACAGTAGCTGCGAATTTCTCCGATTCTTTGAACAGTTCTTCATACATTTTTTCGCCTGGTCTTAACTGGGTGTATTGAATAGCGATATCTTCTCCGGGTATTAAACCAGCAAGCTGAATCATCCGTGTAGCGAGATCAAGTATCTTGACGGGCTGCCCCATGTCGAATAATAATATGTCTCCGGCTTTCCCTATTTTGCCCGCCTCAAGTACTAATTTAGCTGCTTCAGGCATCGTCATGAAGTACCTGGTAATTTCCGGATGAGTTAAAGTAACGGGGCCACCTTCAGCAATTTGTTTCTTAAAAGTAGCAACTACAGAACCGGCTGACCCTAACACATTGCCGAAGCGAGTGGTTATGAAATCAGTCGTTGAATTCTTTTTATCATTTAGGGACTGTATGTAAATTTCCGAAACCCGTTTTGTAGCACCCATTACATTAGTAGGGTTAACGGCTTTATCAGTGGAGACAAATACAAATTTCTTGACCTTGTGAAGTAGAGACAGATCAGCCACAACCCTTGTTCCAAAAACATTTGTGAGTACAGCCTCGCTTGCAAACCTCTCCATCAAAGGCACATGTTTGTAAGCAGCTACATGAAATACAATATTCGGTGAATAGGTGGAAAATATTTTATCTACACGATGATAATCCCTGGCTGAAGCTACTTCCACATACATTTCCTGCCGCATTCCTTTTTGCTTTAATTCGTATTCCAGGTCAAACAATCCGGATTCAGCCTGATCCAACAGGATAAGCTTTTTTACATTATGGCCGATGAGTTGTCTGCATATTTCGCTTCCAATTGATCCTGCGGCACCTGTTACTAACACAGTTGCATTTTGATAATTGGCCTGAGAAAGATCGTTTGGTAATACTATTTCATCCCTTTGTAGCAACTCCTCGATATTCATTTCCTTTACCTGCTTTTTCTGGAAGAGGCCACCAGACCATTCATTCGCATGAGGTACAACGTTGATCTTAATTTTGAATGGGGCACAAAGATCAGTTAAAGCTATTTTTCTTTCAACAGATAACTTATCAATAGCAATGTATAATTGGGTGATCCTTTTTTCCTTTAATACCTTAACCAACTGCGGACCCGCCGCATTGTAAATAGGCAAGCCTTCAATTTTCTTCCCTATTTTATACGGACTATCGTCGATATAACCAATAAGTGTTGTGCTGATTTTGGCATCCTGCTCCAGCACTTTTTTTGTAATTTGTCCCATCATCCCGGCTCCAAAAATAAGTGTCCGGTGGGCAGCGCTTGGTTTAGATTGGGCCCTGAAATATATTTCCTTAACGGCAAGCCTGAATACTACTAGTAAAAATATCCCTACAAACAAATTGATTACCAATAGTGGGACAGAAACATTTTTAGTTAGTAAACCGCCACGGTCTGCAGCAAAAATTCCCATCCACATTACAAATTGCAGGAAAGCGAATTTTATGATACGTACTATATCTTTTATTTCAGAATAGCGGATAATCCCTTTGTATATAGAAAATACAACAATACAAATAATACCTAAAACAAGATTAATGGCTAATGCCGGCAAAAGATTAATAAAATCAGGAATATCCAGGGAAAAATGCTCTACAAGAAAAAAAGAAAAAAGAAATGAAATGGAAATAAATACAATATCAAAACAAAATATAATCCACCGGGGCGCAAAATTCTTTAGGAATCGTTTGGTCATAAAGGGGTCTGGGTTTAAGATTTTTAGAAAATAATTAACCTCACGTTGAAATAGCATTAATCATACCAAATGCTTAACAATATTTTTCGGGAATTACGACATTATAGCAAAACTATTTGTCACCGTAATTTTACCAACATGATCAATTGAAAATCAAATCGGCTGCAAAAATAAGAAATTATAGCTAACTTTTTATATGTATTCATTTCCTAAATCCATCTTCTCCCCTTAACGGCTTTCTTAAAGAAATAAAAATGGAGTGGATGAGTTGTGGAATTAAATGAACAAAACGGATTGGGGTATACAAACCGGATCAAAAAAATTATCCTCTTGAAAATGCCCGTCTTGTATAGTCGGAGTGAGTTGAAGGCCGACAAAAAATGCCTTCATTAAAATGAAGGCATTGAAATAAAAGTCGGGATGGCAGGATTCGAACCTGCGACCTCCTGGTCCCAAACCAGGCGCGATACCGGGCTACGCTACATCCCGAACGAAAAGTGAGATTGTACTAATGGAATAAAAGCCAATGACAAACCCAAAATAATATAAGAACTTTTGCGGAGAGAGTGGGATTCGAACCCACGGTACAGTGTTACCCGTACGACGATTTAGCAAACCGTTCCTTTCGGCCACTCAGGCATCTCTCCTAACCTGCCCCTTA
>JBDSAP010000241.1:0-6284 GCA_039922055.1 Ferruginibacter sp. | reverse complement strand
GCGTTAGTGGCAATGCTAAGGCAGCTTCGATAATTTGAACAGACATTTTCCCCTTAATAAAACCCAAACCCAGTTACAATGGACAAATCATATAAATACCTTGGATATTTTTTTCTCTTGCTGATTCCCTTGACAATTGCCGGATTTTACAAAACATACATTGTTCAATTCCCAAACTTCAAAGCAAATATTACCTCCTTTATTCATATACACGCTTTCATTGCATCAGTATGGATTGGAATATTAATTGTCCAGCCTTTTTTAATTGTCAACAAGAAGTTTGCGCTCCACCGGAAAGTAGGAAAAATCTCTTATATCGTATTCCCATTACTTATCTTATCGTTTATCCCTCAAATCGCAAGAACAGCTAACTCAGATAATCCAAAGAATTTATTCTTTTCGTTAGCAGACCTTTGTTTATTAATCATATTTTATTCACTGGCAGTATACTACAAAAAAATAAGCTCAAGACACATGCGATATATGATCGCAACTACCTTAGTTTTTTTAGGGCCAACAGTCGGACGTATTGGACCAGTTTTGTTAGGCTGGAGCGAATTGTTTACACAGAATATCCAATACTTAATCATCTATTTCATCCTTGCTAGTCTATTGCTTTACGACAAAGCCAATGGTAAAAAATATCAACCCTACGTAACCGCAATTTGCTTTTTTCTAATACACCAAATAGTTTATCACATTGTATTCCTTTAATGGGAGGGTTTCAACAGAAGCACCCCAGCAGTGATTCGTGTCCTCACGAAACACTCTTAGATAATCAAAGTGTTTTTGGTATCTTTCAACGCTTCAATTTTTTATTAAATTAGAGCATGGACAAAAATATTTATACCGGCCATCGAAGTAGTGTTTCGTGAGGACACGAACCACGGCAGCAGTAACCTGGCTGGTGATAAAATAAAACAGTATGCAGTTTAAACAGCTTTCAACATTACTGATAAGCACCAATAATACGCTTTACCATCAGGCGGTAAAGGCAGTAAACATGCACCTTACATTGCGCAACTGGCTGTTTGGTTTTTACATTGTGCAATATGAACAAAAAGGAGAAGACAGGGCTGAATATGGAAAAAATTTACTGAAGCAACTGGCCGCATCTGTTAAGCTTAGTGGTATTTCAGAAACCGGCCTCAAAACATTCAGGCAGTTTTATCTTTCTTATCCCGAAATAAGTCAGTCAGTGACTGACTTATTTCGGGATAGTTCAATTGGTCAGTCAGTGACTGACCAATTGCAACCGGTAAGAAAAAGCAAAAAATCCACGTCAAAGATTCTTGGGGCAGTGACCCAAGAATCTTTGGACGAAGAAAGAAAATTTTACAAAACATTATTTCAAAAAATATTCTTTACTCATTTTACCGAACTTATAAAAATTAAAGACCCGTTAAAAAGACGGTATTACGAACTCCCCCAGCACTGGTTCATGTCCTCACGAAACACTCTTAGATAATCAAAGTGTTTTTGGTATCCCAGCCTTGGTTCGTTTCCTTAACAAACAATGGCTAAGCTGGTTGGTGCGGCACTGTTGTGTTTGAAACAAGCCGCATGCTTACACAAAAACTATCGCCGCTACCTATGCTTATGACGGCTTAAATGATGAGTGCACAAAGGAAGTACAGCTAATAATTAGCGGTAGGTGTGGAGGTAGCAACAAAGAATTTTTCATCCATTGATGAATCATCAGCATTGTATTACTTTGTTCATAATTCTAATCAATCAAAGAGCTTTATCTTTTGACACAGACCATCATTTATAATTAAGTCATCATGAAAAAAAACCGGAGAGTAATCGCATACAGTGTAATCGTTGCTTTAGGCGGACTTCTTTTTGGGTTAGACACTGCAGTTATCTCCGGGGCTGAGCAGCCTATCCAGACTTTGTATGGCCTAACAAATTTCTGGCATGGGTTTACAGTTGCCATTGCCATCATCGGCGCAGTAGCAGGCGCTTTTTCCGCTGGCTTCCCCGCAGAGAAGTTTGGCAGAAAAAAGGTGATCATTGCAGTTGCGTTCATCTTTGCCATCACGTCTATCGCAACTGCCGTGGCGCCTAACTGGACGGTGCTTGTTATTGGACGGTTCATTGGTGGTTTGGCCATTGGTGCTTCATCGGTTGTTGGGCCAATGTATATCGCGGAAATTGCACCGGCTAACTTACGTGGACGGCTGGTGGCTTTTTTTCAACTAAATGTAACGATAGGTCTTTTTTGTGCATACAGTTCAAATTACCTGTTTTCCGGAACCGGTGATAATGCCTGGCGCTGGATGCTTGGTATTGTAGCTGTTCCATCCATTGTATTTTTTTTGTTGGCATTAATTATTCCGGAAAGCCCACGGTGGTTGATAAAATACAATCGGATCAACGAGGCCCGTAGTGTGCTGACCCTTTGCAACAGAATCGATATAGAAAAAGAGATAGAAGATATACTCGGGTCGCTTAAAATAATTTCAACTTCTGCCACGGAAAAACTTTTTAGCAGGAAATATTCCCGGCCCATTATGTATGCTGTTTTGATGGGTGCGTTCAACCAGTTGGCAGGAATCAATGCCATTAATTATTATGCTACCAGGATATTTGAGATGACTGGCATGAATAACAATATTTCTTACTTGCTTCCCATACTCATTGGGTTAACCAAAGTAATTGTTTTAGTCATTGCAATGTCTTTTATTGACCGGTTCGGCCGTCGCTCATTGATGATCCTGGGTTCTGTTGGATTGATCATCTTTATGAGTTTGATTGCCTGGACTTTTTACAGACAACATTTTGATGGTCCCGCGATTGTATTTTTTATACTGGGTTATATGTTCTTTTTCGGACTCTCTGATGGAATTGTGATATGGGTGTTTATCTCTGAAATTTTCCCAAACTCTATCCGGTCCAAAGGTCAATCATTGGGAAGTTTTACACATTGGTTTTTTGCAGTGATCATTTCATGGACCTTCCCGGTAGCAATCAATAGCCCTGCCATCGGCCCTGGAAATGTATTTATGTTTTTTGCCGTAATGATGGTACTGCAATTATTATTTTCCTGGAAGTTGATGCCTGAAACAAAAGGAAAATCCCTGGAACAAATCCAGAAAGATTTAAAGATCAGGTACGAGTGATTGCGGAGAATAATTTGTAAAGCAGCGTTTACTGCAACCGGAAAGGCCCATTCGTTTTTGGGGGAGCGGCATATACCAACTTTCATCAGACCATATCCGTAAAAGCCCCCGGCCGTGGTTCGGTTCTCACGAATCACGCTTAGATAATCAAGGTTGTTTTGGTATCTTTCAACTCCTCAATTTTTAAATTAAATTAGAGCAGGGACAAAATAAGTATATCGGCAATCAAAAATCGTTCATGGAATCCGATAGATCCGATGGGTGCGATATATTTTTGGAGAGCTACTATCAACAATCACGTCATTTTATGAACCGTCATCTCCATACAAAAAAGCGTT
Source organism: Ferruginibacter sp. (assembly GCA_039922055.1). Classification (GTDB taxonomy): domain Bacteria; phylum Bacteroidota; class Bacteroidia; order Chitinophagales; family Chitinophagaceae; genus Ferruginibacter. The sequence continues at coordinate 2,821 of JBDSAP010000241.1, read as the reverse complement.
TTTAAAAATGAACATAATTTTGCATAATCCAGAAGATCTTTTTCCTCCATATCGAAACTACAGCCATGCAGTTGAAGTAAAAGGCGATTCAAGCATTTTATTCATAAGTGGATTGAACGGTTATTTGGCGAATGGCATTGATATGCCCGAACCATTTGAAGAACAAGCTGATCTTATATGGAAACATCTTGGGACAGTACTCAACTCGGCAGGTATGACTTATCAAAATATTGTTTCCCTCCGCTTTTATTTGGCAGACCCTTCTTACGATGAAATGAATGTGCAAATATTGATGAAATACTTAGGTAAACATGCTCCTGCCCGTACAGTATTCTGCTGCCAGCTACTTGAAAAAAAATGGAAACTCGAGGTAGAGGCGGTTGCGGCAAAGTAGTGTATTTGTTATTTCCAGTGTTTGCTTTTTAGCCTGTCATTGTTTTTTTAGTAACTCCTTCAGCCGTGGTTCGTGTCCTCAGAAACACTCTATAATCAAAGTGGTTTCGGTATTTTTCAACGCTTCAATTTTTATTACCCTGGAGCATGTACAAAAAAAAGTATATAGGCTCGAAGTAGTGTTTCGTGAAGACAAGAACCACGTCAGCAGGTTTAATGCCAGGTAACGTTATGTTTTGGTTATTTTAAGCTCAACCCATCAATTAGAGCATGGCTAAAAATGAGTATACCGGCCCCGGAAACGGCACGGAATAGGTGAGATATATTCTGGACAGCTACTATCAATAACCGGCAACAACTATTAAAAGAAGACCGGCTTAAAAGTCGTAATAATGAAATCGTTACATAACTTAAGTGAAAGAAATTTAATAGATGTGTTTGCATTCGCTATCATGCCTATTCACCAATACTCCTGCATCAGCAGCAAGCAGGCGGTCAATTTAAATTTCTCAATCATTTGTTGGCATTGAGTATTAAATAGAAAGTATGAAGTAGCTTTAAGTACAAAGTCAGATTTATGATGCAAATCACAAATACTTTATCACAAAGCAATAAAACACTAATATGCACACTTTGATTTATTTAAGTGCTTCTTCGTCTTTGTTTTCAAATGACGATATTATTGACATTTTAAATAAAAGCCGGTCAAATAACCTCCGGCTCGAGATCACAGGATTGCTCCTATACCATGAAGGATCTATCCTCCAAATATTAGAAGGGGAAAGAGAGGTGGTTCTTGCAGTTTTTAATAAAATATGTTTGGATAAAAGACACAGGGGTATAATAAAATTGCTTGATGATGAAATTAAGGAAAGAAGCTTCGCAGATTGGTCAATGGGATTCAAACAGATATCAAATCATGACTGGTCCAAACTTAAAGGATACTTAGACATTGATAATGACAAGAACTTCTCACAGATTACCAAATTCGGAAGTTCAGATGTAATCACCTTAATAAGATCATTTTCCAATGTAAATCGGCTGAATTTATAATCTGTTGGACTAACGTGGCGTGAAGCATTTTTATTTCCCTGTGTTCCCCCCGGGGGCCAAACCCGTTCAAGATTGCACATCCAAATGTTGTTAATACAACATCAACAATGAATTAAAAACCGACGTTCTATTATCTGCTTTCCTGTTGGTACCAAGCCGAACCATTTTAAGTTCCAGGGCCGCATCCTCACCGGCCTGTTGTCAAAACATTAAAGATGCAGCCACGGCAAACCTAACTGCAATCGACACTTATGGCTAACCGCAATCTTAACAGCGTTTCAAACCACCATCGATGATTCCCGACAAAGAATTCCGAACGCCCGCAATTCAGCAACACAAAAAACCATTCGGGAAAACTTGAAAACCTTAGTAAAAGATGCGGGATAAAATTTTGAAGGAGCAGATGGATAAAACGAGAATAGGTTTCAAATACCGCGAAAACCACGATGTAACAGAAGGTTTAATCGGGTGTATCATTTTTTGTTACCAAAGGCGAAGTACGCTTCTCTTTCAGCAATTTCATTTCCTGAACAAGTTCATCAATTGTCGCCTGCTGTTGTTTTACAAGCTTGCTTAGTTCCTGCGTGGCAGAGATATTAAGTGTAGTAAGTCCTTCATAATCTACCGTTCTAAAATCAGCTACTTCTTCGCCGTACACAAATACTTTTTCCATTTTTAATCGGCCTGCGTCAATGACCACCTCATGATCAGACGGAATAGAAAGAATGGCAACGTGCTCCATACTATTACTTCCGTCTATCAGTAGACGAAGCCTTTTTGCTTTGGTGGAAATACCGTGCTTACTGGTAAATTGTAACCGGTAGCCATTTTCAACCTTCTGTATTTTATTAGTTACCTGGTACACGTTAGGGATAAAATCAGTTTGCTGCGTTACTACTTGCGGATACACTTTTTCTACTTCCTGCGCTATTACCTTTTTGTACTTCTTATCACCATATTTTACTTTATCCTTCATGGTGTAGTCTGTAATTTTAATGGAATCAAGTATTGCCAGGTCTGAAGTGGTATTGCTTACGCCTTTGATGTTTTTAATGCGTGCATCGGAGTAGGCATTAAACTCTGAAGCAAGTACACGTGAAGATGCATAAATGGAAGTGGGAAGGGAATTAATAGTACCGCCTACGTTTTCTTCGCAGGGGCCATTGCGGGCAAAAAAAGCATAGCATAAAGATGGAGAAAAAACTAAATCTGCAACATCCAACGGGTAGCCTGGCGTACTGGTATTTATCCCAACCCTTCCATGCCCGTTATTGCGAGGCATCAACACAATGTCCGTACTAGAGCCGATTAGTGTTGAGGCATTCGTTTGGAAAATAGCCATTGCATTGGTTCCGTTACCTATTGCTAAATCGTT
>JBDSAP010000240.1:0-2656 GCA_039922055.1 Ferruginibacter sp. | reverse complement strand
GATCTTGCCCGGCTTAATTTTTATTATTCAACCACAGGCTATATTTTTTCCTTAAGAGGTAATGGTAATGCCGTATTAACCGGAACGCTTTTCCAAAATTCAGATGAAAGATTGAAGAAAAATATTGTTCCACTTAAAAATACTTTGAACAAATTATCTCAACTCAATGCTTATACTTATCAATGGAAAGATACGTCACGAGGCAATGAAGAACAATTGGGCTTACTGGCGCAGGAAGTGGAAAAACAATTTCCGCAATTGGTGATGACGGATGAAAAGGGGAAGAAATCAGTTGCCTACGCTAATATGGTTCCGATATTAATGACTGCTATCAAAGAGCAGCAAGATCAAATTGAAGAACTCAGGAAACTGGTAACAGCAAAAATTGAAGTAAAATAATTATTGCAAAACATGCTGCCTAAAACATTTACATTTATCTCCATTCCATGGCCTGATTCCATCACACAAAAAAATAACATGAGCTGGAAATATGTTCCATTTGCCGGATTCTTCCTGTTTACTGTTCTTGTAACTGCGGTACGCATAGCTATCATACCCGAGTTTACATGGCCGGTTCATCTTGCATGGTTTGTAGGTCAGTATTGCCTGTTGCTTGGTATTTGGTTTACAATTAGAGTCATTGCCCGATTGCTCGATAAAAAATTACCGTACGTTAAAAGTTTTTCCCGTAGGGTATTTTTTCAAGTCACGCTCTCAATCGCGATTATAGTTCCTCCCATAATAATTGCCTATAATTTCCTACTACCCTACTTACCAAAATTCTTCTCTTCCCAGTTTGTCGCTTTATCCTTTATAACCCTGCTTGTGTTAGTTGTGTTAATGAATGTTGGTTTTGCGGCCGGGCACTTTTTTAAAAACTGGCAAAACTCTATAAAAGAAAACGCGAAGATAGAATTAGAAAAAAGCAATGCTGAGATGGAACTGCTGGTGATAAAACAAAAGCAAGCCGAAATTGAAATGCGGGCATTGAGGGCACAGATGAATCCACATTTCATATTCAATTCGCTCAACTCTATCAACAAATACATTCTTAAAAGCGATCACGCCAATGCTTCCCGATATCTTACCAGGTTTGCCAAACTTATCAGGCTCATACTGGATAATTCGAATAGTAAGGAAGTGGCGCTATCAAATGAATTGGAAGCATTGAAATTGTATATTGAAATGGAGGCTTTGAGGTTTAGCAACAGATTTATTTACGAAATCATTATAGATGAAAATGTTTGCGCTGACAACTTACAGGTTCCGCCTTTGATAATACAACCCTATGTGGAAAATGCAATCTGGCACGGATTATTACATAAAGAATCAGGAGGTAAACTTACAGTTGATATTAAAACCATCAATGACAACATGCTTCAATGCACAATAGAGGACAATGGTATCGGGCGTGCAAAGGCGAGTGAATTAAAAAGCAAATCGGCACCATCCAATAAATCATTGGGTATGAAACTCACCGAGGAAAGGATCAATATACTTAACCAATACGCTTCAATGAATGCAAGTATAAAGATTATAGATCTTACAAACAACGCCGGCGAAGCGAGCGGCACAAAAGTGATTCTTGCTATACCAATATAAACGCTAAAATAAATCGTATGATACGCTGTATATTAATAGATGATGAAGCAGATAGTCTTGAAGTAATGGAACTACTGTTGAAAACCTATTGTCCCCAGGTAAAAATAGAAGCAATTTGCAATAGCGCGGAACAGGGAATTGTTGCCATTAATAAGTATCGTCCGGATGTAGTTTTCTTAGACATCGAAATGCCCAACATGAATGGTTTTGATATGCTGGAAAAATTTGACGAATTGTTTTTTGATGTTGTCTTTGTTACAGCCTATCACCAGTTTGCCATTAAAGCCTTTCGATACAGTGCATTAAACTATCTCTTAAAACCCGTAGATGCAGATGATCTTGTAGAAACCATTCGCCGCATTGAAAAAAGCAAGGCCGTTCCGCTGAAAGAGCAAATGGAACTTCTAATGCAAAGCGTTAGCCAAACAGCCAACCAGACAATATCAAGAATTGCTTTAACCACTTCTTATGGAATGCTGTTTGTAGAAACAAAGGATATTATCTATTGTAAGTCGGACGACAACTATACCAGCGTGATGATGACCGGAGGTAAAAAAATATTGGTTTCAAAAACATTGAGAGAGATCGATGAAACATTATCTGGCCCCGACTTCTACCGCATACACAACTCATATTTGATCAACCTCGGACATATTCAAAAGTTTGTTCGGGGTGATGGTGGCTATGTAGTAATGGATGATGATACAACTGTAAGTATTTCCCGAAACAGGAAGCAGGAATTTTTAGACCTCTTCTCAAAATTCTGAAATGATATGCTTTCACAACTTTCCTTTACCGGGTCTCCAAAGGTTTCAAACATTTTACATCGCGGTCAGGTGATATTTTTTTGTATAGTGACATAAAATGTACTTCCCTCACCAGGAACAGAATCTACCCAAATTTTACCGTTGTGCAAGGCTGCTATTTTACTGCAATGCGAAAGTCCGATACCTGAGCCTTCGTATTCAGCTTTACCATGCAGGCGCTGGAAGATCATGAATATTTTTTCTTTGAATTCCGGGGCGATCCCAATCCCATTGTCACTGATGGAAAA
>JBDSAP010000239.1:0-29906 GCA_039922055.1 Ferruginibacter sp. | reverse complement strand
CTGCTAATCTTCTCATTGATGATTGTCCTAATAATAAAAGAAAGGCGACAGCAGAAGGGTAGATGGGTGTTTCCATTTACACTGGGCTTGTACCTAATCTTATATACCCTGATGATCACTCAAATTCGTATTGGTCCATGGGAAGCCTTCTCCCGGTGGTTTGTTGCTTTGCCATTAACATAAACAAACTGACAAAAAATGTTTTCTTCCACCAGCAGCCTGAATTTGTAAAGTAATCAATGCTCTTAAAAAAATGCTAACATGAAATTATCTTACCGCACAGCAGGATGGTCGGCTATTAGTAGCGGCATCACCGGTATAATGGCTATTCTACTTTTGATTGGATACTTAAGCTTGCGAGGTTCAAGCACTGATAATGGCGAATTCCTGACCTGGCTTTATTCCGCCGGTGTGCTCCTGGAATTTACCTTGTTGATACCGGCGATAATTGGACTATATCAATTTTCACAAAGGATGCCCCCTGGGATCAGCAAGGCATTATTCAACTCATGGATCGGCTCAATATTTTTCGTTATTATTTCACTATTGCTGTTATTTCCTAAAATTGTTTCAGATGTGTTCTACATGTTTCCCGAGGGCGTTTTTGGTGGCTTGCTGATAGCATGTAACCTGCGCTTACAGGGCCTGGTACCACGCGGCTTGCTATGGCTGGGAATGGTTGTAGGAGCAGGGTTTATACTGCTCGGTATGTTCCCTTTGGGGTTTGCGCTGTTTGTTGATAAAGCTTCCATGCAAATCCCCGCAGTTGCTCCAAAAGAATTTCCGATGAATAGTGCCAATGTCGTTTTGCATTATTTTCTTTTTGCCGGCTCCATCATGGGTGTGCTCCTGCTTCCGTTATGGGCAATATTGATTGGCCGTAAACTGCTAAAGGAAATAATTACCACTTGATAATTATTTCACTAAAAGCAAAAATTCCATGTTAGCATTAACAACTAACTCTGGAATGAGTGCAATAAAAAATCCCTAATGCTTTTAGACGAAATGTTTTACCAACACCTGTTCCAATCACATACGCTCTACACCAAAAGGTGTAGATAAAAAATACACCAATTCGTGTATTGCATGCGGGATTGCTATTTCACAGCTTTGTGAAAGATTTTAAACCACCCCGGCAATACAATTATCCTATAAATTATTCAATATGATCATAGAATTTAAAGAGGAAGAATTAGTGGAAAGGGAAATAGAAATAGCAGAATATTTGTTGCAGCATTTTTCATTAAAAATGATTTCCCTGAGAACAGGATTGGGAGAAGAGATATTAATTGCACACCTGCGCAACATGATGAAAAAATTAAATGCTGCCGATATGAAGGAATTAATAAAACGGATAACTACAAAAATATAAAAACCGGTAGTCTGCACCGGTAAAGACATTACAACAATGAATTTTAAAAACTTAATAGTATGAACAAGATAAAAAATAATAGAACAGCAAGGTTAAAAAAGTGCAGACTTATTGTTTCGGTTGTGCTATGCATTACCATCGCTCCTGTTTTGCATACTCAAAGTAAAGCGGACACTACATCCAGGATTGATAAAGTCAATGTGACGCAAACTGTTCAGCCGGTTGTTGAGGAGAAAGTTTTTGTTCAGGTCCGCAAATGGGTAGCAGAAAAACAAGAGCAGGCGCCATTGCAGCAAAGCCAGGATTTTATTCCCAAAACAGGAGCACCACTGGAAGTCTTATTTTATATAGGACTTAATAACGCGGGGGAATGCGCCTTTGAGCACTTTATTTTTTCATTTAATAAGCAAAAGCAAAACGAATAATTTTTAAGCAAATAATCGCAATTCATGTTTCACCCTGGTAACAATAAAATGAAAATTATGAAAAAGATATTCCGGCTTTCCGAAATCCCCTTCGTGGTGGTGACATATTGTTCCATCATATTTACACTATGTTATTTCCTGGTAATGATGTCACAATTAATTTTTGAATGGATACTTTCCGCAAGGGTAATGATACCATAAATAAATGGAGCCATCGCACATCATCAAAAAGGTGTCAATATTTGAAAACATAAAATTTCACTAATTATAAATACCTGCATCAAACAAAAGATACATCTCAAAATGAAAGAAATCAAAGCAATATCCCTGCTGTTTCTATCAGCAATTATTTTTTCTTCAGCCACAGCTCAAAACGCAAATGATACCATCGACCGCCGTTTTCACGACGACCTGCTCGACCACCTGGTTGGTGAATGGCATGATACAGCAGTAGCCCATGGAAGTACTTTTACATCGGAGGTAGAGGCTAGCTGGGTTTTAAATCATCAATACCTGCTCCTCCATTTAAAGAGTAATGAAGTAGTTCCCTGGTGGGGAGTACAGATGGAATACTACCAGTATATAGGGTATAATCATTACAAACATCGCTATACGATTCATGGAATGAGCATAGAAGGTGACGAAGATCTTTCGGAAGGATTTAACTATGGCTATCGAAACAGTAATGAGTTTAAAGTGGTTGCCAAATTTGGCGCTGATACCAATGTTATTCAAAGATTTAATTGGCAGCCCGAAAGTAAAAGCTGGCGTATCCAGTCAACGCCCGAGATTAAGGGTAAGGAGGGAGAAATATTTCTTGATATGAAGTTGACGGCGGTAAAGCCAGCGGGGAATTAATCTTCCGTCACAAACCTTTCATAAAGCTCAAACTACTTATTACTATGATTACTGAAATTTCAAACAGTGCTGTTATAGCAGATGCATTCAACAAAAAAAACACAACAAAAAAGCTGCGTTCATTTCTTCGCAGTAACGTCTCTCAACGAGCATTTAAGCATAGCCGAAAACGTTGCGTACTACGAAGGAACATTTCGTTACAAAAAAGAAACGTCCTTTTGCCTGAGCGCAAGGCCACTGAAAGAGGCGTTGCAGGGAAGAAAATAAATAAGTCCTGTCATTATTAAAATTACAATCATGAAAAAACTTTTCTTTCTTTTAGCTCTTTCCTTAACTACCATACCAACATTTTCCCAGGACAGTACCTTTCAGGAAATGCTTGATTATTCAAGACCAGGTAAATATCATCAACTGCTGGCGGACCTTGTTGGTAACTGGAGTTTTGAAGGCAGCCGTTTCGATTGGGTTGATTCTGTTACCAGCAAAGCAGGTATGAAGTTAGCCGGCAGTCTTGTAAGAAAACCGTTTGCGAATGGGCGATTTTTTATTGCTGAATTAACAACTGCCGCTAAAATACAACTGCCAATACAAGATGGAAAAATGACAGAAGATTATGCTAAGGGCCTTCAGACTGAAGGGTACGATAATGTGAAAAAGAAATTTCAACTCAGCTATATCAATAATCACATTGGCAGCGATATTACTTTTTGGGAAGGTTTATATAATTCAACAACAAAGACAATATCGTTCTTTTCTGAAATGGAAAATGTTCCGGGAATGAAATTAAAAATTCGTTTTGATTTTGTGTTTATTGATAAGAACCATTATCAATGGAATTACTTCATGGAACAGAATGGGAAATATATAAAAGATACTGAAATGAATTTTATCAGGATTAAATAAATGGCAGATTGAAACGGTATTGAGTTTAAAGTGGTTGCCAAGTTTAGTGTTGATACCAATGTTATTCAAAGATTTAATTGGCAGCCGAAAGTAAAAGCTGGCGTATCCAGTCAACGCCTGAGATTAAGGGTAGGGAGGGAGAAGTATTTCTTGATATGAATTTGACGGCGGTAAAGCCACCGGGAAATTAATCTTCTATCACAAACCTTTCATAAAGCTTAAAATATCTATTACCATGATTACTGAAATTTCAAACAGTGCTGTTATAGCAGATGCATTCAACAAAAAAAACACAACAAAAAAGCTTCGTCCTTTTTATGTACGCTGGTTCTTTGTCGGCATGGCCATTGTGTTTCCTATTATCGCTGGGCTTGGCTTTGTTCCCGATTATATAATGATGTCTTCCGGTGCCTTTCACGCACACTGGTTCGCCCATTTGCATGGAGCCGTTATGACATTGTGGTTACTGGTTTTCCTGGCGCAGGCCATCCTTGCTGCAAAAGGTAATCTTAATTATCACCGCACACTTGGCCTGGTTGCTGTTGCACTTGGCATACTCGTATGGCTTTCAACTGTAGCTGCTGACGTGCGGTCACGCTTAGCAAATTCTCCGCCTGAACCTGATGATAGCTGGGATATCTTGCTGATAGGCTTGTTTGGCAGCATACTATTTGCGCTGTTTTTTGGATGGGGTATGTTCGCCCGAAAAAACGCTGCCGTCCACAAGCGCCTTCTTTTGCTTGCAACGATAGTGATTCTGCAGGCTGCGATTGACAGGATACGCTTCTTGCCCGGTTTAAATGTAGCAGTCTATGTTCGGTTCATTTACCTTGATCTGTTGCTGGTTCCCCTGGTAATTTATGATTTATTGACGTTAAAACGGGTCCACAAAATAACGTTGATTGGTGCTGCATGCTTTATACTGCTGCAAACTGCCGTATCTGTTGCCGCTGGTACACCGGCATGGCACAAACTTGCTTTTAGTGTGTTTGCTCCTTTTATGAAAATGCCGGTTGAAATTAAACTTAGTGATGCGCAAATAGAACCCTTGTTAGGTTATTATGGCACCAACGAGTGGAAGTTAAATATTTTCCGGGAAGGTGGTAAAGTTTACATCCAATTACCCGGTACACCCAAATATGTAATGGGAGCAATATCTGAAACGGAGTGGTTCCTTAAAATAACGAGCTGGCATGTCTTCTTTATAAAATCTGCTGATGGAAAGGTTACAAAAATAATCAACAAGCAACCTAATATTAACAACTGGGAGGTGGTAAGATACAAGCAGCCATAATTTGATAAAATAAAGCGCATGAATAAAAAATCATTAGAAGTAATTTGCTTCCTTATTTTAATGGCACCTATTACTTTCACTTCATTTAGCCAAAGTAAATCAGCTTCATCATACAAACCCGGACAAACATTCAGAGATTGTAAAGATTGCCCTGAAATGGTCGTAATACCTGCGGGAAGTTACAGTATGGGTTCACCAGACAACGAGGTTGGACGTTTTCCAGAAGAAGGACCACAACATAAAGTCAGCATTAAACAATTTGCCTGCGGCAAATTTGATATTACGAAAGAACAGTGGGCTGCTTTTGTAAAAGCTACAAATCGTATAACAACAAGTGGCTGCCAGGTAAGTATATTTAATAATAACGATTCTGCTACGTCAACGTGGAAAGATAATCCTATTTCAAAAAAAGATAACGACCCGGTAATTTGCATAAGCTGGAATGATGCGCAAGATTATATCCGCTGGCTTAACAAACAAACAGGAGGTAATTACAGAATGTTATCAGAAGCTGAATGGGAATATGCAGACCGTGCAGGAACTACTACTGCTTATTATTGGGGTGATTCTGCAAGCCATGAATATGCCAACTACGGCACGGATACTGCTGCCGGTGTCGGCTTAGCTTTTGGACGAGACAAATGGGAGTTTATTTCACCGGTTGGGTCGTTTCCCCCTAATCCTTTTGGTTTATATGATATGAATGGCAATGTAATGCAATGGGTAGATGATTGTTTCTCGGCTTCCTATTCAGGACTTCCTACCGATGGCTCTGCGTATAAGGTTGCAACCACATTAAAAATGAGCGGTGAATTTGCAATAATGAATGAAACCAGCTCTTGTGATTACAAGATGATAAGAGGTGGCGACTCCGAAAATCCGCCAAGCTTATTCCGTTCTGCATATAGAACCTGGAACTATACGTTTGCACGCAGTGGCGGCGTAACCTTTCGTGTGGCAAAAACGCTTTGATGTTAAAATGCAGTTATAACAATCACATCACATCACTAAACAAAAAAACATGCATCATCAAAAAAAATTAACAACTATTGGTTCACTAATTATTGGTGTGATTGTTTTGATAGTATTGCTACCTACCTGCAAGAATCCATCTGAGAAAAATGACAAGACCAGCGTAACATCAGCAAACAATGCTAAAGACAGCTTTAAAGTTCGTCCTCTTACTGATATTAAGGTTGAACGTACACCTCAACGATTGCAACATGGCAAATATTTAGTTAACAACATACTGTACTGTTTTAGCTGCCATTCGCCACGTAATTGGGATTTGGCGGGTGCGCCGCCAATAGTGGAAAAACAAGGAAGCGGCGGGGATGTTTTATTTGAAGACAGTACCACAAAAATTATTGCGCCTAATATCACACCCGATAAAGAAACCGGTGCCGGCACATGGACGGATGATATGCTTGCCCGTTCCATACGTGAAGGAATCGGGCATGACGGAAGAGTGCTCAGTTCAGAAATGCCGTATGAACAAAGTTTCAGATACCTTTCAGACGAAGACCTTGCGTCTGTTATTGTTTACCTGCGTTCGTTGCCAGCAATACATCATGTTGTGCCTGCTACCAAATTATCTGCTGGCATAAAATCATGGCTTGAAAAATCATTCAACCCTCTTACGCAATCAGTAGCCGCTCCTGACTTATCCGATTCAATAAAACGCGGTGCGTATCTTGTAAAATTGGGTGATTGTATGGGTTGTCATACAACATTTAATGGTGATTATAGTCCGGGCATATTTGGCGGTGGATTTGATATAAATTTACTTGGACATAAAGCATTTAGCGCCAACATTACTTTTGATCCTTCAGGAATAAATTATGGTGCGGAGGCATTCATATTTGTAATCCGTACAGGCAAAGGTGGCACGTTAAGTCCTATCATGCCGTGGGTTGCATTTAAAAATATGAATGATACTGACCTGAAAGCCATCTATGCTTATCTTTCTACATTGCCTCATGCGCAACATCACATCACCAACCAACCGCCTTTTACACATTGTGCAGTATGCGGGCAGGAGCATGGCAACGGCGATAAGAACAAACGTGAAAAGCCTAAAGGCATAAAATTAAATCCGGATATTTATGAACAATATGCAGGCACTTACTTCAATGAAGAACTCAATTATTCATACATAATTACAAAGCAGGGAAACGAGTTGGTAGGGCAACTTGGAAATGGACCTAAGACTGAATTGATTCCACAATCCGAAGTTTATTTTCTTGCGCCCGGTTGGGTGCTTCCTGTAAGTTTTATTAAGGATGAAAATGAACATGTAACGGCATTGAAAGAAGCCACTGATTATGGAGGAGTTTTTAAGAAAATAAAATGACCTTGGAAATTTTTCTTCAAAAATCATAATAGTGAAACGGTTTTGCTTCTTATTCAAAACAGCATTTATTGCGACTGCAGGAATGCACGATACTGGTGCAGGTCTCCGACTGTGACTAAGCGTTACTTGATTTTGCATAGCGGCATCTATAAAAAACAAGTAACAAGATAGGACAGGTCAGGAGACCTGCGCTGGTACGGTTGTTAATAGGTAGTCACAGTTGCATTAATGGGCTACAGTGGCGTAAAGCAAGATTTTGGAGCATTGACGCAATAGGGTAAGTTAAGGTGCGGCATTGCAAACGTTGGCGGTGATGACTTTTATGTTAAAGGTGCACCTGTAATATGCAAATTTCAAAGAAATACAGCAGGGAAAGTGACAGGTTGTAATCGTACATTTTTCTCAAGTAATACAACATTGTTAAAAAAGCTTGATTAAATCGAACTACCTTAAACTGAATACCGCCAACACAAGCATTTACAAAACCAGGGCTGGACATTAAATCCTGATCATGAGTTTTTCAATTTAGCATCGTAGGTATTGGGGATTGACGAGCACCTATTCCCTGGCTTCATAAATGCTCAACGTTAGCGGTAATGTTACAGCCACTCATCATATTCATCATTTGATAATTTTAAAAATGAAAGCAAAAACAATAATTCTGCTACTTAGCGCATCTTTTTTTCTTTCGTTTAACCTTCGGAATAGTAAAAATGACAAAAAAATTATTATGGCGATTTTCGCCCATGCTGATGATGAAATACCTGTTGCACCATTACTTTCTAAATATGCAAAAGACGGTTATACAGTTTATTGGGTAATTGCATCCAAAGGCGAAAAAGGGATAAGACAACATGCAGGAATTCCCGAAGGGGACTCTCTGGCTGCTGTAAGGATGAACGAAGCAATTTGTGTTAGCAAGGCCTTAGGAATCGTTTCTCCAATTTTTTTAGGCATGAACGATGGAACATTGGATGAAGATTTTACCGGCGAACCGTTACATAAAAAAATTGATAGTGTATTAAAGCAGTATAAACCGAACATTATTATCACGTGGGGACCTGATGGCGGTTATGGGCATGTTGACCACCGCATGATTCATAATGTAGTATCTGAAATCTTTCAATCCGGTTTACTCTCTCAATTGCAAGAACTTTATTATAGTGGTGTTCCAACTGAGCACTGGCAAAATATTCCAAGTTATAAGACTGATATTGTAAAGTTTTTTCATCAAGGTTGGAGGCCTGTAAAAAAAGAATATTTAACTACACGTATAAAGTGTGACTCAAAATATATTGAAAATGCAAGGCAGGCTGTTTATTGCTATAACTCGCAATTCACGAAGGAAGAAATGGAAGACCTTAAGCTTTGGATGCAAAACATGAACAAAGACACAGTGTATTTAAGACCGTTCACCGCACCAAGAAAAATCACTTATAAGCTTACTGAATAAGTTTTAGATGAACGATTGCGTTTAATAAACACTACCTCCTTCGCAGCAACGTCTCCTCCAGAGCCGGTGCGTTTGCCAGGGACGTTGCGTAATACGGAGCGATGTTAAATAAACAAAGGGCCCTCCCAGTAGCACAAACAATTGAGATGAGATGTTTAAACCATATTTACTGTCGTATCTACGCCATTGTTGGTATGTAGCATAAGCCGTGTTTGGCGTACCAACAATTAAAAGTATTAAAATCAGTTGTTGGTAAACTGGGCTCGTATCTGCGCATCGTACCAACAACGGTGTAAGAGATGGAAGAAGTGGATTACAACAAAAACAACAAGTAATCCTGGAACACGCAACGTCCCTAGCTTTGCTTAGGCTCGTTAGGAGACGTCGCTGGGAAGGAGAGAAAACTGTAAACCTTCACCTATTTATGAGTTGGCTGCAACCTTATTCTAACACAGCTTTCAATTCAATGGTGATAAAACTTATGACAATTCTTTTTAGCTTAATGGTAACATTTATTTGTTAGAATAATAAACAACTGAAATCAGTTTCAGTCGCAAAAAATTGTAGCTTTAAATCGCACAACAAGTGATTTTCGTTTATACAAATATTTTTATCTTGTATGCTATAAATTATATTATGAAAAACATTTTGTCGCTTGCAACATTATTTGCTTTATGGTTGATTGCATTAAACCCAGATGAAATTAAAGCTCAGTCGTTTACAACAAATGATGTAAAAATACAAATGGTAAAAGACTGGGAAAGAGCAAAGACATATACAATTGATTACTTAAACACCATGCCTGCGGATAAATATTCATTTAAAGCGGTTGACAGCATACGTAGCTTTGCACAACAAATGCTGCACCTTGCCTCGGGCAATTTACTTCTTATGTCTGGAGCAAGCGACCAGCCTACGCCTTCTTTTTTCAAGAGCGATCTTGAACACAGTTCCAGAGCACAGGCTAAAGACTCAGTGATGTATTATGTAACTGCCAGCTACGATTATTGCATTGATGCTGTGAAATTATCAGACATTGTAAAATGGGGAGAAACAATAAAATCATTGAATAATGAAACACGTTACGCATTAATGATGAAAGCCTTTGAGCACCAGACTCATCATCGCGGACAGACAACAATTTATATACGTTTGCAGGGAATAAAGCCACCGCCGGAACATTTGTTTTGATAATTTAGTCGACGCCTTTGTTGGTATGCAGCATAGCTTGTGTTTGGCGTACCAACAATTGAAAATTAAAATCTCAATTGTTGGTAAGCTGGGCTCGTATCTGCGCATCATACCAACAACGGTGTAAGAGATGGAAGAAGTGGATTTCAACAGGGATTTCTACCATCAACGTCTGTAATTAATTTTATTTCCACAATACAAAATAATGATGGAAACCTCAATAGATTTTAAATTGATTAAAGCTTCTTTAAAATATAAAAATGTCATACATAATTTGATGCAGTTTTATATTTATGATTTTACCGAATTTAATAAAAGTGACGTTGAAGAAAATGGACTATACGCGGACTATATCAATTTAGACGAATATTGGAAAGAACCTAATCATAGTTACCCATACCTAATAAAGAAACACAAAAAGCATGTCGGATTTGTGTTGGTAAAATTTAACGAGTCTGTCGAACGATGTTTTTTTTCAATAGCAGAATTTTTTATATTAAAGAAATATCGAGGCGAAGGGATTGGTAAGGCTGTCGCAAACCAGGTATTCACTTTGCACAAAGGACAATGGGAAGTACATCAAATAGAAAGCAATAAACCAGCTCAAATATTTTGGAATACGGTCATTGACAAATATACAAGAGGACAGTTTAACGAACGCTTAGAAAATGGAAAAATCATACAAAATTTCAAAAACTAACAAAATGCCTGGCGCTAATAATTCATAAGTGCGTTTTTCTCAACGTACGAGCGCCTAGCAATGCGGTAATTTTAAAACACTTCACATGCGCAATACAAAATTATTAATTTCAGTTTTCCTTTTACTCTTTGTGTCAGCAACAGCGTATTCACAAAGTTCGGCAGTAGAATTGCCCGGAACCCACGTTTTGAAATTTAAGTCTGTTATAAATAACCAAGATTATGTATTGAATATTCAATTACCCGGTAGTTACGGAAGCGACACTACCAGAAAATACCCGGTTTTATATATGTTAGACGGGCAATGGAGTTTTCCTGTACTAAGGGGTATTCAGGGAGGTTTGTACTATGATGGCTTTGTTCCTGAAATGATTCTTGTAGGCATTACCTGGCCCGATAATTATGATGCTAACAGAAACAGGGATTTTTCTCCCACACACATAAAGGAGGATTCAACTTCAGGTGGCGGATCTAAATTTTTAAATGTCATAAAGGAGGAAGTTCTTAGATTAGTCGATTCCACCTATCGTACTGATCCGAATAACAATATGTTGACGGGAGGATCTTACGGTGGATTGTTTGCCTTATATGTGGTTTTTCATGAACCCGCCCTTTTTAAGCATTACATTATCGGTAGCCCCTCATTGGATTATGATGATGCGGTAACGTTTAAGTTTGAAAAAGAATATGCAGCCAGGCACAGGCAGCTCAATGCCAGGCTATTTATAACTAGCAGTGAATATGAGGAGGAAGTGGATCAGACGGATTATTTCAATAAACTTATTAAACAGATAAAGGCACATAACTATAAAGGCCTGGAAATGGAAAGCCTTGTGGTACCGAAAATGAGCCATGCAAGCTCAGGCCCTTACGCTTGGGCCAGAGGTCTGCAGTTTATTTTTAGAAAACCAGAAGTTAAGACGGACACAAGTCTGCTAGATCAATTTACGGGTCGCTACAAATTGTTTAATGACACTATTACCATTACCCGAACAGGCAATGCACTTTATCTAAACTTTATGCGGGGAAAAGTTCTTATGGCAAAGCCAAGGCTTTATGCGGAAACAGGAGAGCGATTCTATACGAAAGGCATACAAGGTACGTTGCAGTTTAAAAAAGATAACAAGGGCAAGGTGACTGGTTTCGACCTTGTTCAAAACAACAATTCGATGTATTTGAATAAAATTGATTAAGGGTTTTATTTAAATAAAACTACCTCCATATGCGCAGGTCTACGCCATTGTTGGTATGCAGCATAGCCGTGTTTGGCGTACCAACAATTGAAAATTAAAATCTAAGTTGTTTGTAGTTCCCACTCATATCAGCGCATCATACCAACAACGGCTTAAGCCAAACAATTATTTGTTGTTGGTCAACAAAAAAGTGACAACAAATCGATGCTGCCACTCTATTCATCTGTGGAGGTTATTATTGTGCTGTTGTGCTATTTGCTGTCGAATTTTGTTTTGCTAATGATTCACCACATATTGGACATTTGCTTATTTCGTTACTTGCTACCTCCGGATGCATTGAGCAAGTATAAACCTTTACACCTTGTTTAGAACCTCTTCGGTCAATAACTAATTTTGAACTGCATTTAGCACAGATGCCTTTATGCATATTTACAACTTCCTTATGCATTGGGCAAGTATAAGTATTTGTTACCTGCTGTTTCATTTGTTCCTTTTTAGACAAGGATAAATCCATACCACATTTGGAACATTTACCCGGTTTGTTGCTAACCATATCAGGATGCATGGGGCATTGGTAATTTGACTGTATCGTGGTAGTTGTTGTTGCTGTTTCTACGGCTTTGGCTTTCTGGGCAAAAGTGGTAAATGTTGCAAAGGATGCGATTAAAACTATTAATAACTTTTTCATTTGCTATGTTTTTGTAATTGTTTGATAAACAAAAGTAATGTGATAGAAAGCTCTCAACTATGACAATAAGCATTACAAAGAATGATTCATATCATGCGTAGGAGGGAGTCCTGTATCACATTGTTACAACATGAAAACCAACCGGTGTTAATGGATACCTCAGCCATGTACAATCAAAAAGTAGGCTATATACATATTAACCCCGTGGCTGCTGCATTTGTTGCAGAACCGCAGCACTGGATACACGGTAGTGCAGCAGATTATTATACTGATAAGAAAGGTTTGCTGGTGATAGCCTTTTTTGAAGGGTTTAAAATATTAATCCAGTAGTAACAAACAGACATAGGAGAGAGTCCTGCGCCTGACTGGGGTTTTTTTTTAAAGGGGATTGTGCTTTAGCCACCATTGTTCGCGGCATACCCTTTTCTGTCAAACTAAGCGACTTTCATTTCCTTTTAAGTATTTCATTGCTTCCTTCACTGCTTCGATAGAATTTTTTGGATTAAACCCTAACTCAATTTTGGCCTTCGAAATGTCGAAATCTTGTTGTAAGCCCGAAAACATCGCAATATCTTTTGTAGTAAGCAAAGGCGCTTTTCCATTTATTTTACTTGCCACTTCCATCAACCAGGCTATCGTAAATAAGATAGATTTTGGTACTGCAATGGGCAATTTAATTTTTAATTCGGGAAATAGTTCTTGTGCTATTTTAGTTGTTTGTTTTATAGACGTACATTTTTCATTTGCTAAAATGTAGCGTTCGCCATTTTTGCCTTTTGTAGCTGCTAAGTAGCAACCTTCGGCAACATCTTTTACATCTATCCAATTTAAAGTGATATTGGTTTCAACAGGAATTTCTTTTTTTAGTATTAAACTTATGATGTTGTACGATACACTTAAAGGTTTAAAAGTGGTTTCGCCAATCATTGCAGAAGGTAAAACAGCAACTAATTCTATGTTATGTTTTTTGGCTAATTCAAAAGCTAACTTTTCTCCATCATTTTTTGAATTGTAATACATATCCCGCCGGTCAGGATTTTGTCCAAAGCTTTCTTTTGTAGGAAGTTTTGAATAGTTTAACGCAGCTATTGAGCTTACATAAACTATTCTTTTTACTCCTGCTTCGGATGCTACCTCTACTAAGTTTCTTGTTCCCTCAATGTTTACATCGTAAATTTCTTTTTTAGGGTCTTTTGCCCAAAGTTTGAAAACTGCCCCAACAGCATAAAATGTTTCAACACCTTGTAAAGCATTTACTAATGATTGCTTGTTTGAAATGTCGGATTGAACAACTTCACAATCCAAACCCATAAAAGGTTCTTTATTTTTGATGTTGCGTACGGAGGCCCTAACGGGAATACCTTTATCAATAAGTAGTCTTACTAAGTTGTTACCCAAGTGGCCATTTGCACCTGTAACTAAAGCTAAATTTTTCTGTGTCATAATTTTTATTTTAAATGATGGCACAAAATTCAACTTCAGTTATTTAAAAGCACTTCGCAAATGTTACTTAATCATTTGATTTCTAATTCGGCTTAAACTTTTTGCATTCATTCCCAGGAAAGAAGCTATGTATTGAAGTGGCACATTGTGAAGTATTTGAGGATAATTTTCGACTAATTTTTTGTACCGCTGTTCTGCGGTTAAAGTTGCTAATTCTTTTGAACGATTTTCATTATAAGCAATTGATTGTTGGAAAATCCAGATACTAAAGTCTTTAAAAGCAGGGCTTGTTTGAATGATCAAGTCTAAGTTGGCTTTATTAATTCTTAGAAGTTCACATTCTGTAATACATTCTACATTATCATTCGATTTAGTTTGAGTTATAAAATTACTGTATGCGGTTATAAAACCTGGTGGGCAGTTGATGTGAGTAGTAATTTCTTCCCCATTTTCGTTGAAATGAAATAATCGCATAAAACCCGTAACTACAAAATATAAATACTGTGGAATTTTCCCCTCTGGTTCAATAATTCTGTTCTTAGGAAACAGAACTGGTTCAAAATATTGTCTGCACAATTCACTGTCTGCCTCTGTAAGATTTACTTGCCGGGAAATGAGATTTAATAGGTTGTTGTGCATTTAATATTAAAACTACGCTATTGTAGGTATGTAGCATAGCTTGTGTTTGGCGTACCAACAGTTGAAAGGTGGAAGAAGTGGATTTCAATAAAGTAGTCCCGGAACACGCAACGTCCCCGGCTCCGCTTAAGCTCGTTGGGAGACGTTGCTGCGAAGGAGAAGGTTTGTGTAAGCTTTTTTATTGTTTCACCCGAATCTCTTCCCGACAAGCAATTCGTTCCAGCCGACGTGTCGTTTTATGTAATTGCAAAAGCAGCGTAGTCGTTAAAACACTGGCTGAAAGTATCAAATAAGGATTAAGTAATTGCCGTTGAAAAACACTCATATCTAAAGTACTATGTTGCTCAGTATAGTTAAGAACCACAATTGAACTATTATAGATAAAATGGCATATTATCGTTAAAGCGATGTTTTTAGAAAGTAGAAAAATTGTCCCAAGAACGAGGCCTCCAAATAACCTTGGTAAAAAGCCAAGGAGTTGAAAATGCAAGAAACTGAAAATCGTTGCTGTAATCAACACCGCTATGAATTTGCTACCAGTACTCTTCACCCATAAGGGCTGCATAGTACCTCTAAAAAACACTTCCTCACAAAAGGAGGGTACAAATGAAAAGATTATTAAATTATAAAATAGAAGCTCAATGGAATCCATTTTCATGTAAAGCTGCAGTATTTCCTGGCTTTTGATTTCTGCTTCTTTTACTGAACTCCAGATTGGTAGTTGCTGATTGATGTGCCCTAGCCAGTTCATCACTACAATAGTACAAAGCATTGCCAAGATGGCAAATACAATCACCGATACATTCCAATGGTGTTTACTTCCGCAATCATTTAATAATCTATCTGACCAAAACAATTTTCGAATGATGAAGGATGGAAGCAAAAAACTAACGACCGAATAAAGACTCAGTGAAAGTTTTGAAAGTTGAAATGAAGTATCTGAAGGTATAGGGGAAAAAAGCAAAGAAGCCGACATATTAAATGTTAAGTAACAACAAATCAAAACCCACAGCTTCCTTTTAGAACTCGTTAAATCATTCATATTTATAAAAGGTGCAAAATAACAAAAAACAACATCGAATATTGTGGGTGTAATGCAATACTTGAAATTATCAGCAAACTAAAAGCCTCGGCTGCTACCACAGGCGCAGGACTCCGTCCCGTGTCTTTCCTGTTACTAATCTCCGACCCTAAAAACCATCCAAAACAATAATATTCCTGCAGCCCATTTTTCCCTGTAAAATAATCAGTCGCACTATGCTATAGACCCAAATCCTAACACTTCCTTCCCAGCAATATCTCTCAACGAGCTAGCAGCGCCCGAGGATGTTGCGTATACCAGGATTACTCCTTGCTTCTATTGAAACCACTTCTTCCATCTCCATAAAGTTGGTAACAGGGTAAATACCTTGTAGGCCTGTTAAATAAAGTATCGCTCCGCAGTACGCA
The DNA here is from genome assembly GCA_039922055.1 of Ferruginibacter sp. Classification (GTDB taxonomy): domain Bacteria; phylum Bacteroidota; class Bacteroidia; order Chitinophagales; family Chitinophagaceae; genus Ferruginibacter. The sequence continues at coordinate 13,946 of JBDSAP010000239.1, read as the reverse complement.
ACGCCCCTGGCCATCACATAAGGCTCGGGAGTAGAAGTTGCTGCGAGGGAGCAATGGGATAAAGTTATTGCATTGATTGGAAAAGCAGCCTGGCGTAAATGCGACAATTTTAAATGCACCCGTAAAATAATCCCTTGATAATTAAAATGATTAATTTCATGCTATTCCTTCGCGGGATCCTACAAGGTACCCCGGAAAATAATAAATGTACCTCTCAATAAATGGCAATAGTCAAATCTAAATCCGGCAAACGCCTTTTAAAACGATTGCTTATAACAGCCGGAATAATTTGTATAATCCCCTTATTGCTGCATTTGTGGTTTGTTAATAATGCACGTTCTGTTTTAAAAAACTATATTTCTGAACAATCCGGTGGTAAAATTAAATTGGAACTGTCCCAATTAGATTTAAACCTTTGGACAAATACTTTACAGGTACATAAGGCAGACCTGGTAAGCACCGATAGTTTAAACGAACCCATCACTTACCATGTTACGTTTAACAGGCTCTCGCTTAAAATAGCTTCGGTATGGCCGTTGTTGTTTCAGAAAAAATTGTTGCTCGATTCCATTAAACTCTATGGGCCGGCAATACATATTATTCAATGGCGAAAAGATAGTGCACAGGTATTGGTAAAAGATGAATTATCCATTCCGCAGGAAATGGGTAAGATGTATAAATCCCTGATTTCCGCCTTAAATAAGTTTGGTATAAGGCGCATCATAATCGATAATGCTTCAATCAGCCTTATCAATAAAATAAATCCGGATTCAGCACCAGTTACTGTTTCTAAGATCTTTCTCGACCTTGCACGCTTCCCGACAAGGATAGGAAAAAAAGACGTTTATTTAAAAGGTGACCAGGCTGTCGAGTTAAAAATTTCTGATCAAAACATAACGCTTCCCGGCGGCAGGCACCGCCTTTCATTTAAAGCTTTCCATTTGCAACTCTTCAAGGGAAGGATTGATTTGGATAGTTGCACCATTACAGCCATTGGCACCGACAGTTTGAAAAGCAATTACAGGATATTTTTTAAAAAGCTATCGCTTACCGGGGTGGACTATGTAGCCATGTCGGTTAAAAACGTAATAAAGGCAGATTCTGTTTTTTGTGAGAATCCATTTTTTGATTTTAACCTTTACCCTACCGATGCAGTTAAAAAGAAAACTGAATTACCCGATGCAAAAAAAATAATAAGTGACCTGGCCGGCAACCTTGATCTTGCATTTGTAGGGGTAAAGAATGCGGGTGTTCACTTTAATATTTTTGGCAAAACAAATGGATCGTTCTTTAATTCAAATAAAGATAATTTTGAAATCCAGGATTTCCGGCTTAACCCTGATTCAACGGAACCTTTTTCCATTGGCCGCTTTGATTTGACTTTGAGGGATTACCGGTTGTACAATGAAGACAGCTCTTCCACAATGAGTTTTGACAGTCTTAACTTTTTAAACCGCGGGATAGTATTGAACAATTTTGCCTTGCTCAGCAAACCTGGCAGGTATCTCAACCGCGACAATGTTGACATTAAGGTTCCCTATTTTGAAATTTCCGAGCTCAATTGGTATCAATTGTTCTTTAATCAGGCCATGGTTGCAAAAGGAGCGGTTTTAAAAAATCCCATTATAAATTATATTCCGGGTAAGGCATTACGCAGCGGTAAAAAGGTAAACATGTTTACTGCTTTACAAAACATTGATAGCCTGGTGGCGCTTGATAATGTAACGGTGATAAACGGAGCGGTAAACATGCAGTTAGGCCGGGCCACCTCATTCAATGTTCAAAATATTGATTTTAAAATACTAAGTAATAAATTATTGCGGTCAACCAACAAAGAAGGAGTACGCAATTCAATTGAGCAACTTTCATTTTCAAATGCCGTGCTCAGGTCAAAAGATATTACAGCGAGGTTACACAATGTGCGCCTTACCGGTAACAACCTGATGTATGCTGATAAAGTGGTAATAACAGGAAGTGGTGATAAAATTGCTGCGACTGTTAATGGTGTTTATATCAATAATTTACAATTGGATGATAATGCCGATACCATTGAAGTAGACGGCATCAGGTGGAAAAACGCCGATTTAAAATTGCAGGCATTGGCGGCAGGAAACACCGGTAGAAATGGCAACAGCAGCAGCATTCACTTAAAAAATATAGATGGGAACAATACTCAATTTTATTACGATAACGGGCCAATACACATCTCCACTTTTGTGCAAACAATCAACGCTTCCTCACTATTAAAAGGGAAAGGCCTGTTGCAAGTGAAGGGGTTTATAATGTCTGGAAATAACCTTGTTGTAAACAGTAACCAGTTAAAAATAAATGCGGGAGCCTACAACCTTTCGGGCAGTGATCCTTCTTCGCTTTCCGGCGTTGAGGTGCGGCAGGTAAAAGGCAGAGATTCATTGACTATCCGTGCTCCATTGGTTAATTATACCGCCAGCCTCAACGACCTTTTTGCTAATAACATTCACCTTACCAATGTATCCGCAACTGACCCTGTAATTATTTCAAGTAAAAGGGATACAGCCGCGGCAGTAATGGATACCACAGCCAGGCAATCCCCGATTCGTATTGATAAATTAACAGCCATTAAACCTGCTATTACCATCTTCGCCTACCTAAACGATTCTGTTTCTATACTCAATATTCCTGCTTCTGATAAAAGCCTTGTGCAAGCATCAGACATATTGCTAAACCTGGAAGGCATGCAAATAGGATCATTGCTTATAAATACCGAGTCCGCTACTTATGTGAAGCCATCAGGACAAATTTTAGGCGTTGAGCAAGGCAAAATAGACATGGATTTGTCCAATATCCTTTTAAGCAAAAAAGATGGGAAAATGACCTGGAGTGGTTCTATTAATAACCTGCTGCTCGAAAACGCAAAAGGGCTTGGAATGGGAAAAACAAAAAACAATCTGAGGTTTCAACAGGCTTCTATTGGCAATCTCAATTTATCTTCCGGTTACCTGCCAGATTTCGATAAGTTGATGAAAGGGAATGTTTCGGCATGGCTGCGCATCCCACATGGTGAGTTTGTCGATAGTAATACTACTTTTAAATGGTTTAATGCCAACTATGCAAACAGCAGCAAAACACTTACGCTTGATTCTTTTATTTACCATCCTACACAACCCCTCGATTCTGTTTTGGCACATGCCCCGTACCAGTTAGATTACATCACCGTTAAAACAGGAGCTATTAACATAAAGGGGCTGGACCTGGTACAATATGAAAAGGATAAATCGATTATTGCAAATATTATTAAAATCACCAACCCGGTTTTAACGGTGTACCGTGATAAAAAACCGCCGTCATCATCTTCCAGGAAGCCAGCTCCCCTACCGGTAAATATGATAAAAAATATTGCTCTTCCGGTTTCGGTTAAAAGCATTCAACTGGAAAACGGTTTCATCACTTATGGTGAAAAAAGCAAAAAGTCACGTAAAACAGGCAACCTGTTCTTTACCAATATAAGCGGCGGATTGGACAACATTAAAAACAGTGATCTATTAAGTGATGATTCTCTTCTGCTAACATTTAACGCAAGGTTCATGGACTCCATTGACATCAGGTTCCGGTTAAAACAATCTTACCTTGATTCACTGAGTGGTTTCCTGATGACTGCTACAACCAAATCCGCGGACTTATCTGTTTTAAATCCATTTCTCGTACCCTTCGAGAATGTAAAAATCACTTCCGGAATAGTAGATTCCACATTATTCAGCGCAGTTGGAAGAGAAGATATTGCCTTAGGAGAAATGGACATCCATTACCGGAAGCTGCGCATAAAATTTATAAAGGACGGTGATCCGGACAAATCAACCTTTGTACAAAAGGTAGTAAGTTTTATAGCGAATACATTTGTAATAAAAAATAATAATACCAATAGAAAGGGAATTATTTTTTATAAGCACTCCGGCAGTCAGTCCTTTGTCAACTATATCGTTCAGATAACTTTGAGCGGAATATCCACCAGTGCAGGGGCAAAAAAAAACCGGAAGGTTTTGAAAGCATATAAAAAGGAACTACAGAAAAGCGGATTGCGGGAAATTACCCTATGAACAATCCACTAAGGTTTTAAAAGAACGAGCCTTCGATACATTGAGCAGCACAACAGCGATTGCTATTCCATCCACCAGACGTTGCTGGTAAGCAAGAGATAAATTAGTGACCTGGTATTTTGCTCCTCATTGATAAAATGTAGAAGAGTGCGACGCCTATAAAGCTTAATTGGAAAACTTCTGCCGGGCTCAAAAAAATTGTCCGTTATTTTATACCTTGTTTACTATAGCAATTATTTTTTCATTGGTTGCAATTTCCAGTACGTCAAACTGCGCCAGCACCATTCGAGCGGGCCAAACCTGAAATATCGTAACCAGATATGGCTCCAGGTAATTTCCAGTGCCCAGGTAGCTGCAACTACATAATAAATCTGGTATCGCTCCAGTTTTCCAAACATGCCGAAGCCTATGCCATAAAAAAATAATCCCACCAGCAAAGATTGCATCAGGTAATTGGTGAAGGCCATTTGTCCTACCGGGCGCATCAACGCAAAGAGCCATTTGAAGAACCCGGATTTATACAACAGCATGATGAGGCCAAAAATGCCAATTGACCGAATGGTTCTTGCAACCTCATACATTTCAAAGTTTACCTGTTTGGTAATTTCATATTGATCAAAGTTGAGGTTAATTGAAGGCTGCAACCTGTACCAGGTAAGATACCCGCCAAGGCCGAGACCAATAATGCAGAGGGCCCAGTAAACTTTGGCAGAGGCCGTACCTGTGAGAATTCCGTTCTTATAAAATGCCATGCCGAGGAACATGAATATGAGAATATCCCACAAGCCCTCATACATGTAATGTAATTCGCCGTGATAGCTCCGCTCACTTTGGTATGCATACAAGCCACTATAGTTTCCGGTCACACGCCGGATGCTTTTTTCCATAGTCTTCTTTTTTGCTTCTATGGTAGTTCGTTCCCTGAATGCAACCATTGCAGCTAGGTCATCCTTTTGATCACCTGTAAGTTTTACGTTGGTTGTGTCCAGTTTGGCAATTGCTTCTCCTTTTGCAATCACATTTTTGTCCGCATAAAAATCTACATTATCACGGGCAGCCTGAAGGCCCAGGCAAACAATCGCTGCAATAATTAATGCCTTTGGAGAAAGCCTGCGAAATGCAAACATGATCATGCCGCAGCAGGCATAATGAAAAAGGATATCCCAAAACCATAGCAGCACAAAAGCATTGAAGAGTCCAAATACCAGCAGCCACAGTTGCCTGCGAAAGAAATATTCTGCCGGCATTAGTCCTGTTGAGTGTTTTTCTTTCCGGCTGATAAATAAAATGATGCCTGCTCCAAAGAGTATTGAAAACAATGCCCGCTGCGTGCCGGCGGCAGTCATCTCGATAAAATACCAGGCTTTGAAGTTAATGGTGCCTACTTCATTCATTACAGTAAGATCGCCATAAGCAGCCGGTGAAGGCAGCCCGAAGCCTGGGATATTCATCAATAGTATACCGAGGATGGCGATGCCCCGCAGGCTATCAAGCAGGGTGATCCTTTCCTGCTGCGTAACAGGAGTTGCAAGCAAGCTGATTGGTGATACATTAGTCATGTTGGTGGGTGTTTTTAGGTTGTTCCGGTAATGGCCTTTTGGAGCGCCCGTTTAGGATTGTAAAGAATAAATTATTAAGGATAATTATTTCGGCTTGTGTACTTCCAGTTCGATCTCAATCATAAATTCGGGAAGCGCAAGTTCCTTTACACCCAACCAGGAGCCGGTAGGAAATTGCTTTTTGTAAATCGTATTGCGATACACCGATTGTTTTAAAAATTCCGGCATATTAGTGGTGAAGATATTTTCAACCACCACATCGTCAAAACTGCATCCGTAATGTTTCAATACTTTATCGAGGTCCGAATAGCAGTTTTTCATTTGCTGCGCAAGATCGCCAATTGCAGTAGGAGCGCCGGCACTGTCCATGCTTACGGCGCCTGATATCTTAATGTCGTTACCAATTTTCACCGCATGGGTATATCCATATTCTTTTTCAACTTTTGTGCGAAGGCTAAAATACTCCGGGCCTTCGGTAACCAGGCTTGTATCCTTCATCACATCTGTATGAGCGTGATCACAACTTTGTATGGTTATCAATAATACAGCAATAAACAGGGCCGGTCTGAATCGGGTAGGGAATTGAAAGGCTTTTTTCATCAGTTGAGTTGGTTTAGATTTTTAAAGATGGATAATAGCCGGAATAAAATTCATCACGGAAATCAAAAAGATAAGTGTGGCAGAAGATGCTTCCGGTAGTGTCTAAAGGGATGAATTATGGTTCAGTTGGAATTGGGCTTTGCCTTAACTATAGAAAGAGTGCTTAGAAGGATGCGGAAGATTTTTTAAACATATTTACGGGGGTAGCTAAAACAGTTCACATTCGTAATATCACCCAATATAACAAGAATAATTTCTTTTGTTAGTTTTTTTTATATGATGGGTTACCTGAATGTCAACTTTTTTATTAAACCGGAAATCAACCAACTCGTATTGCAATTTTGAATTGCCGGTTGCGGTAATCCAACAATCAATTCCTCCATTTTACGCCACGTTGGTATGCGGCATAGCTTGTGTTTGGCGTACCAACAATTGAAAATTAAAATCTCTGTTGTTGGTAAGCTTGGCTCATATCTGCGCATCATACCAACAACGGAGTAAGGGGACACGAACCTCGGCCGGGGAAAAGTTTAAGGATTCATATTCCTGCGAAATACCCTCAATTGAGGTATTGTGCACATAGGTTCCCGCCATTAAATTTACTTTACCCTTAAATTAAATTTCAATGAAAAAGATCCTGAAATTATTTGTATGTTTTCTTCTATTGACAATAGTTACATCTGCGACTCCAAAAGCCGGTACAGGTAATTATACCGTTACCGTAAAAGGATATGTTTTTGGAATAGACAAATCACAATCTTTAAAACCATTTCCGCTTGCAGGCGCTAAAATAGAATTAGTTGATTCTGATGCTGATGGGAGCCAGCTCTTTGACGATGTGATGGCTACAGCTATTGTAAACCCGGATGGCTCTTTTGAAGTAACAGGCACGGGCGGTGATCCCGGTGATTACTCATGGTCACGCCCTGATGTGTATGTGCGTTTTGTATACAACTATAAAGATAAAGTGCGGCTTACAGATGAACTAAACCGCACACGCTATGCCAATACTCCGGAACATGATCACGACAATTTTGAAGGCGTGCTCGATATAGGCACCTGGGAGATCGGGATGGATCTTTCTGACGGGGATGCTTCAAAGTGCGGTATTTGGCGCAAAGTATGCAATGCGTGGGATGATTATGTAAGCATTACGGGTGAAGAACCCCAGTCGGGCTATTGCGATATTGAATATTGGTCGGGAGTATATTCGGGTACCCCATGGACAAATGAAAACACCATACACTGGCCCTTGTATTATAACTCCCGTGCAGCGAAGCATGAATTCGGGCATCTTATCCGCCACTCTTTTGACGGAGACCGGGATCATTTTAATTGGGATGTAACACGTTTCCGGTATGCAAGAAACCATTCTCCCTGTTATGCGGATTGTAGTAATTGGCCGACCGAATCGGTCGAGATGAACAGGGCATTTGCCTTCAATGAAGGATGGGCAGAATTCTGGGATAATGACCTGTCATGTTCAGCAGGATTTTCTACTGAATGTGAAGGGGGAGTAGCATTTATTTTAAAAAATATCGAAGATTCCCTCAGGCGTTTGGTTCGGCACCCCAGGAAATTCATGTGCCAGGTGCTGAAGGATAACCCGGGTTCAATCCATAGTATCCAGGAATATATCAGTAAGATGAACTTCTCGGCGGAAAGAGTTTTATATACCTTTCGAAAGCCTCTAATGTTAGTTAAAAATGTTCCGCAGCAGCAAATTATGCAACGTATCATTCCAAAAGAAAAAATGATTTCAGGACTTACCAGGAGTCTTAATGGATTGTCAGGCGATCTTGAAACAATTGATCAGTTGATCTTAGCAAAACGGGGAGAAATGCAACAAAAAATGAAAAGGCCGGAAATAGAAAATAATAATGGTACAACTGAATCAGCGGAAATGAAAAAGGTAGAACAACGCAAAGCTGAACCTGCGGGAATGCAACGGAATATACCCAATGCTTCCCGGCCACAAAATAAGGTTAAGTATTCAACGCCAACTATGATTGCAAAGGCAAACCCGCAGGAGAATGCACCTGCCAGAATGGAGAAAAGGCCAACGCTTACTGAAGGTGAACCGCCAGGCATCTATGCTATGCAGTTGTTGGATATCACAGCGATGGAAAATAAGAGGAGTATGTTGCAGTTGCAGCAGGAGGCTATACAAAAAAGCATCGATGACAATTATTACGATCAGATACCTCAAAAGATCATGGCCCGGTCCTTTGAACCATTTTATGCGCAAATGCGGACTGATTACAATCAACGTATCAATGAGCAAAATATCGCGTCGTTTAAAGACGCTATTGAGCGCTTGCAACAAGTTAAAGATGCTGATCTTTCCGTTAGCGAACTTATTGATGACCTTCAGAAGAAACTGGGATTATTGGAACAACAGATCAACAACGGCAATGTTTCGGGAATCTCCTATAAACCTTACGATGGGGATTCAATAAAAAAATTGTAGCATCGCTGGAAAAGCATCATCCAAATAAAAAAATGCCGCTTGATAAGCCGGCATTTTTTATATACATACTTCTACGCATTTAGAACTATTAACCACTACCAGCAACCTCAATAATTCATCCCCCACTTTATCATAATCGTACCAGGTTTTTCGTGCCCACGAACCTTTCTTAGAAATAGTCCCGGAACACGCAACCTCCCCGGCGCTGCTTAAGCTCGTTGGGAGGTTGCTGCGAAGGTAATTTAAGCTGTCATTTTACTCCGTAAACCGCTAGCTTTTTTTAGTCTAATTAGCATTGGTCAAAAAGTAGCATCGCATTTGAACTGAAAAGGCAGGTTATTTATATATCTTCACTTTTACAATTACGTGCAATCATGAACCAAGATTTGTTACTACGCTTGTTCCGGTCCATCGATGGAGACCCCACTGACGACATCGTGTTGGTTGCGGAATCTATTATTGAGGATGAAAGGAAGAAGGGACATGAGAAACTTGCAGATCGACTTAAAGGAATACTTTCAAAAAATATAAAAGCAAATCAATCGATTAAAGGTGAATTACGGAATATTTTTGGAAGTTCGGTTCTAATTCCCACAGATAAAAGAAGCAATATACCTCTTGCAATACAAGTGGATAGAAACGCGTTGAGGCATGAAATGATTTTGGATGAACAAGTTGAGAAAAAAATTCAGCGAATTGAAAAGGAGTTTTTGGCTCGGGAAAGATTAGCTCATTTTGGTCTTCAGCCTAGACGGCGAATTTTATTTCACGGTTATCCCGGCTGTGGTAAAAGTATGAGTGCTGAACGCATAGCGTGGAATATTGGACTGCCTTTTCTGAAAGTAAAATTTGAAGCAGTAGTTTCCTCTTATTTGGGCGAATCTGCAAATAACCTATCCAAACTTTTCGAGTCCATAAAAACATTTCCTTGCGTTCTTTTGCTTGACGAGTTCGATTTTATTGCCAAATCGAGGGATAGCAAAAACGATGTTGGAGAAATGCACCGCGTGGTCAATATCTTATTAAATGTGTTGGAGGATTTTGATGGTCCGGGATTAATTATTGCCACTACTAATCTCGAAGGAACAATTGATAAGGCAATCTTTAGGAGATTTGATGACATAATTGAATTGCCAAAACCTGCAAAACCGGAAATTATTAAAATATTAAAATCCACTCTCGCTTCAATTCGATGTGACAAGGATTTGCATTGGAGTGAAATTGCCGAAAAACTACAAGGATTTTCTTCGGCATTGGTTGTTAAAGTTGCCACGGATGCAGCTAAGTTGTCGGTTATCCAAGGGGTAGGCATCATTAAAAATAATTTTTTTGAGCGTTCATTAGAAGAAAATCAATTGTATAACAAATAGAATGGCTCAGTTTCCTCATTTAACTCTAAAGCAAAAACTCGACGGACGATATCAATTTGCTGGTCGTCGTATTGAAAAGACAGTAGATCCACAAACTCAGGCAAATCTGGATAACCGCCAAAGCCATGCTGCTCAATTGTCTAGCTCGACCGATGTATTGTTACGTGACCATTTTAATTTAGTGGCACAGAGGAAAGAACAAGGGTTACCTCAAATTTTCGATAGTAGTATTGTGCCGCTTTTCTTGCAGGTCGACCCAAAAGATTTTGACATTGAATCTTTAAAAGGCTTTGGAATCGAAATCGTTTCTGAAGAAGAAGATGGATTTATAATTGGAGCAAGTTCTGACAACTTTACCTCCTTAGCAGCAAAAATCGAAAAGTTTATTAATGAGGATGGTAAGTATAAAGATCAAGCAGCAAAACTTTGGCAAATAATTCAAGGATCTCAATGGAGAGTCGATCATATCCTTTCGCCAGAGTTGCGAGAAAAGTATATTTTGGGCATAGATGATTCCGATCAATTTATTGTGGACATATCTATTGCATGCTATGTCAAACTTCCTGACCGTCCGGTACAGGTGGAAGCGGAAAGTGACGAAGACTATCAAGTGGCGAAGTTAAGAGATGGGAAAAAAAGTGGATTTAAAATCGGTAATACAGATTTTCGCAAGCAGAAAGTGGCTGAGACAGATGAACATTTCACAGGACGCTTGAATCGTTGGCGGAAAACATTTGAGACTTCAGAAATAGAAAGAGATGAAATTGCGGGTTCGCGGCAGATGGAGCTTACCAATTTTATTGTTAAAACCTATCAAGGAGAAATATTAGGGAGTTTTATAGATCTTCAAGACAGCTTTGGATTTCGAGCCCAAGTGTCTGGCCAGGCTTTAAAAGATTTAATAGTAACATACCCTTTTGTATTTGAGGTTAGTGAAAGTGAGCAAATCGATGCAGATCCGACAGTCAGTGAATTAGCGGACGATGGTGACATAGAAATTTTAGTGCCATCAGTAGATTCCCCAACTGTGTGTGTTATTGATAGTGGCATGCAAGAACAACACATCCTCTTGGCCCCGGCAGTCCTGCCCCAATATTCCAAGAATTATGTTCCTTATGAGAATACTATGTACGACCAAGTAATAAACGGCGGTCACGGAACCAAAGTTGCCGGTGCAATTCTATTTGGTAATTCAATCCCTATTAATGGTCAATATCAGCCTCCCTGCTTTCTTATAAATGCAAAAGTTTTGGATCGTGATAATTTATTACCAAGTGCTCTTTATCCGCCAGAGCTTATGATAAAGATTGTAACTGATTTCAAAGATATTCGAGTTTTTAACATGTCGATAGCTTCTTGGGGACCTTGTCGGGTGACCCATATGTCTGCGTGGGCCGCCACAATAGATAAGCTTATTCATGAGAACAAGATTTTATTTTTATTAGCCTGCGGAAATATTAAACGTACGACCGGGCGATTAGATAAACCTGGAGTAGCAGAACATCTCCTTCAAGGCAGGGGTTATCCAAACTATTTATTTGAATCCTCATCGAGAATCTCTAATCCTGCCCAAAGCATGCTCGCTTTAACAGTTGGATCTGTATGTGTTAATGAATTTCAAGATGCCGATAGAATATCTTTCGGAAAGCGTGGCTACGCCTCTTCATTTTCGAGAAGTGGCCCCGGAATGTGGGGATGTGTCAAGCCTGACGTAGTTGAATATGCGGGAGACTATCTAAGGGAAAAAAATGGATTTTTGATAACAGAGCATGATACTATTTCAGCTCATCTTGTTAAGACGGGTTCCAATAGAACTGGATATGCGGTTGGTACCTCCTTTGCAACACCGAAGGTAGGACACATCATTGCTCAATTAGCCAACAAGTTTCCTACTGATAGCACCTTACTCTATAAAGCTCTCGTTATTCAATCCGCAAGATTGCCTGAACATGTTTTTTTCAATCCTAGTTCCGAAACATTAAGGTTACTAGGATATGGCATTCCGGATGCAAACCGAGCTCTCGCAAATACTCCTTATCGTATAACATTTGTAGCCGAGGGCACAGTTGCGGCTCAACAGGCAAACCTATACTCTGTGAACATTCCCCAAGCGCTTGCTCGGGCCGGGAATGACTTCGATATTTTAGTTGAAGTAACCTTGACCTATACCGCTGCGCCTCGTCGTACTAGAAAAAAACTTAAATCGTATTTTGGATCTTGGCTAAGCTGGGAATCGTCAAAGATTGGTGAAAGCTTTCAAATATTTTCTGGGAGGGTACTCAAAAACCTTGACCAGCCTGATGAAGATCTGCTGGATACAGATGTCAAATCAATTCGATGGTCTATATCCACTTCCCCGAACTGGGGCTTTATTAACGATTTTAAACGACAAGATAGCGCCACTCAGAAGGATTGGGTTATACTTAAATCTAACATTTTGCCAGAGGAATTTTCATTTGCGGTTGTAGGACATAAAGGATGGGATAAAGATACTGTGCAAGAATTGCCTTTTGCATTAGCAATCAGCTTCGAAGCAATCAATAAGGAAATGGAGATTTATGACATGATAGATATTTCAAATCGTATTGAGGTAGACCAAGCAATTGTTGTTCCTGTCGAAACAAACAATTAAAAGCACATAGAATTCAATAGTTGAAATGCCCCCATGGCCGGGTTCTTAATCCCTCATGCATGACATAACAAGCCCCCTCCATTATTATCATAAGAAACATCTTCCCGATGAAATCACGATGGGGATCGGCCCCTTTACTAGAAAACAAATTTCCCAAACACCATAAGACTTTATGTATTTTAGTCTAAAATTTAAAACCTATGGCGAGCACAGTTTCTATTAACTTTCGTGGCGGTATTATTTCCCCCACAAGCCTTTACGATATTCTGACTGCGGTACAAAAAATTAAAGTTCCATCTGTACGTTTTGGCTTGCGCCAGCAATTGCTGGTCGACATGGAAAGTTACAGCGAACCGGTGTTTACCGCAGAGCTGGATAAATTAGAAATACCCTACGAGGTTGACAGCAGCCAGTTTCCCAATATTATCAGTTCCTTCCCGGCAGAAGAAATTTTTATACGCAATACCTGGTTAACGGAAACGGTGTACACAAATATTTTGGATGCCATCGATTATGCACCCACGCTAAAAGTCAATATCTGCGATTGTAATCAAAGTTTCACGCCTATACTTACAGGAAATATTAATTGGGTAGCCAATGCAGAGTCGGCGGACTACTGGCATTTGTTTATCCGTTTTCCAAAAACAAATATTATTTACGAATGGGATCAGTTGTGTCATACCAATGATATTCCCGGGATAACCAAATCAATTGAGCAAATTATTATCTCCAATCGCTCGGCATATATTGACAATCCCAATGCAGATGGCGCCCAGTTATTTTCAGCTTTATCAACCGCAAATTTAAATACCAGGCCCGCAGAGAAAAGTGCTGAATTACCTCGGTTTAATTTGCCCTATTATGAAGGGCTTAACCGCTACGATAATAAGTATTGGTTGGGTATTTATCAACGGGATGAATTATTCAATGTTGCTTTTTTAAAAGATATCTGCCAGTTATGCTCCGATATCAAATCATGCCAACTTTGCTGCACCGCATGGAAAACAATCATGATCAAAGGAATTGAAGAAGAAGATAAGCAGCGATGGAACCTGTTGTTGGAAAAATATCAAATCAATATGCGCCATGCAGCCAATGAATTAAATTTCCAGGTGGAGGATAATTCAGTAGAGGCACTTGAACTTAAAAATTACCTGGTAAAAAATTTAAGTATTGATGACACACGCACGTTTGGTGTATGCATTGGTATTAAAACCCGGAAAAAAAGTGAGATATTCAGCA
>JBDSAP010000238.1:0-11089 GCA_039922055.1 Ferruginibacter sp. | reverse complement strand
CATTAGTAGATTGAAATACTGGACTGCTTTATCGGTATTAATTTGTAATTTGTAACCTTTCAATTTTTTACCAACTATGGCTACATCAAAACCTTATGTTTCCCCCTCTTTTACCTACGAAACGATGGAAGAAACCCTGGATGTAAAACCCCAGGGCACCCAGCTGTTCATGGGTATTCCCAAAGAAACTTCCTTCAATGAGAATCGGATTGCGCTTACCCCCGAAGCTGTAGGTGTAATGGTGGCGAATGGACATAGGGTAGTAATGGAAACCAGGGCAGGCGAAGGTGCAAGCTATACCGACAGGGATTACAGTGAAGCCGGGGCAAGAATTGCCTATGACAAAAAGGAAGTTTTTGAATGTGATGTGGTGATAAAAAGTGCTCCTGTAAGTGAGGACGAATGCGATCTGCTAAAGCCTAACCAGTATATTATTTCTCCCATACATCTTGCTGTTATGAAGAGAGAGATCTTGCAACGGATGATGGATAAAAAGATCACTGCGCTGAGCTTTGAAAATTTGAAAGATGACAGCGGGCACAATCCCATAGTAAGAAGTATGAGTGAGATCGCCGGCAGTGCAGTGATGCTGGTAGCAGGTCAATACCTGAGTAATGCGAATAATGGTAAAGGCGTATTAGTAGGGGGTATCAGTGGTATTCCGCCAACCAAGGTGGTAATTATTGGCGCAGGAATAGTAGGTGAATATGCTGCCCGTACCGCTTTAGCAATGGGCGCCAGTGTAAAAATTTTCGACAACAGTATTTACAGGCTGAAGCGTTTGCAAAATAATATTGGCGGGCGTTTATGGACTTCCGTTATTGAGCCCAAAATATTATCAAAGCAATTGAAAACCTGTGATGTGGCAGTAGGCGCTTTAAGCAGCACCGGGGGCAGAACACCCATTGTAGTTACGGAAGAAATGGTGAGCAATATGCGGCCTGGTACGGTGATAGTAGATGTGAGTATCGACAGGGGCGGATGCTTTGAAACAAGTATGGTAACCACTCACGAAAAACCGGTATTCAGAAAATATGATGTGATCCATTATTGCGTGCCCAATATTCCGAGCGGATTTGCAAGGACCGCTTCGCAAGCTATTAGTAATGTGTTGATGCCACTCTTGCTCGAAACAGCGGATGACGGTGGTATTGATAACGTGATTTGGAATAAAATAAATATTCGCAGTGGTATCTATTTGTTCAAAGGCAGTCTCACTAATTTTTACCTGAGCCAAAGATTCGATCTAAAGTATACTGATCTTAATTTGTTAATAGCAAGTAAGCGGTAAATCGTCCGCGGTCATTTACTTCGATTTACTGCTTACTGTTGTTATCGTAAACCAGGGATAAAATAATAAACAATTTTTTTACCCAGCAGAAGTTTTTCAATTAAGCTTCGTTGGCGTCGCACTCTTGTACATTTTATCAATGAAGAGCAAAATACCAGGGCACTAATTTATCCCTGCACTGTATATTTAATTTTTCCAGGTACTTTTTAAAGGGATGTATTCCAATTTTTTAAAAATAATCCCCGCCGACTGAATATGAATTTTATCATAAGGTTTGTTCGGGAAGAAAATGGATGTCATCACGGTTAGCCCATCGTCTGCAAATAATTCGACAGAACTTACATCAATCACTAAGGAAATATTCATTTTAGTAGCAGCCGAAAAACGTGGCGCTACATGCCTCGCTGCAAATTCATTATTGAAATCTTTCTTCCCTGATTTTGCACGATCAATAAAATATTGATTTTCCGCTTTATCATAGCCGATGAGTAATTCTTCTCCCATATCATTGGAAATAGTGAGTGTAAAATCTTCCAGTTTATCTGTTTGCAGGTTAATGCGACAAGGTAGTTTCAGGCTTCCTGTTTTACTTGAAAGATCTATTTTTTTAGTGATCTTCAAATTAGACACCATAACCGGTTTTGATTGAATTTTCGACAACTCTATAACCGGCGTTGAAGCTAACAGGAGTTCATCGTTCACTTTCTTTAATGATAATTGCCTGGGTATGGTCATTGCATTTCTCCATTTTTCTGTTGGCACCTGGTTGGCATACATCCAGTTGCTCATCCAGCCTAAAAATATTTTTCGGTCACCGGTATTCGACCAGGTAATTCCGGCGTATTCATCCGGTCCATAATCTGCCCATTTAGTGTTGGTATTGTAGGGCGAAAAATTATGGCCATCAAAGTCACCAACAAAGTATTGGGTAGCCGAACCTTTATTAGGACCACCGGGATTGATGTTCACCAGCAATACCCATGTTTGTTTACCATTGTTATCCAGCGGAAATAAATCAGGACATTCCCAAACTCCTCCATGAGCGCCTACTTCTTTTCCAAACTCACTTTCTTTTGTCCAGTTTTTAAGATCGGGAGCTGAATAAAATGTGATCCTGTCCTTAGTCGCCAGCGTCATGATCCATTTTTTTTGCGGTGCATACCACATTACTTTAGGATCACGAAAATCAGTGATGCCCGGACTTTTTAGCACTGGGTTACCAGTATACTTCGTCCAGGTTTTGCCGTTATCATTACTGTAGGCGATACCCTGGTTTTGATAATCGTTTCTACCTGCCTTTTCCCCCTTAGGATCATGATAAGTAAAAATTGCAACAAGCGGCGCCTGCCCGTTTTTACCGAACCCCGAAGTATTATTTTTATCAACAACGGCGCTGCCGGAAAATATATAACCCAGACTATCGGGATACAGGGCAATAGGCTGTTCCTTCCAGTTGAACATATCGCTGCTGGTTGCATGGCCCCAATGCATTGGGCCCCAAATAGTGCTATCAGGATAGTATTGAAAAAACAGGTGATAAACGCCCTTGTTATAAACCATGCCGTTTGGATCGTTTATCCAGTGTGCCTTTGGAGAAAAATGGATTTGCGGACGGTGCATTTCATGCTCTTGTTTTTGAGCAATGGAATGTTTGCAAATGCTAACAGTTGCCAATAAAAAAATCAGCGATGTTTTTCTGAATGATGCGTACATAATTTCCTTTTTTAAAATGATCGGTCCTGGTGTTTTAGTTGAAAGATCTGTTGGATCATCGCCCTTTAAGTCTTATTAGTTTTTACAAAACCGTTCTTATGACGTTCGTATGCAATGATATTATTACTTCGAGGTTAATCAACATTATTTCCTTAATAAGCTCATGGGTTTTAAGAAAGGAGGAAGTAAGACTTCCTCCTGTAAAACAATTTTCATACGTACCTGAATTCCAAATTCCTGTCCCGGGGACGGTGTTTTAATAGCCGGGATTTTGTTTATATAGGCCGTTGGTAAATGTTATTTCAGATTGTGGAATAGGCAGGTACTCATCTCTTCCTGCTGTAAATTTAGCCGTTGCTAAAAAGGTTCTCCGGGTTTTTTCAACATTGATATAACCATTTAGCGTTGGTTCAGCAATGCCCCATCTTACCAAATCAAAAAACCGAGCCCCTTCTGTTGCAAACTCCAATCGTCTTTCCCATTGCAATGCTTTACGGGCATAGGCCTGCGTCCATCCTGCTGCGCCATATTCTTTAGTATTATATTTTGAAGCAAAGGTTCCATCCAGTTTCTTCAATTTACCGGTACTTGCAGCCGCTCTCGTCCTGATCTGGTTGATGATGGGCAGCGCCTTGTCCTGTTGTCCCAATTCAATATATGCTTCTGCCTGCATCAATAGGATATCATCGTACCTGAGTATATCGTAATTTTTTGCTGTGCCCATAAATGGCCCAAGTTTAAAGTAAGATGAACTTGATGCCAATTGCTGATTGCGCATGCTATGAAAATTACCATACACGCCTGCATCACGTACCCAACTATTGCTGAAAGGCTTGGTATTATCATATTTATACGGATGGCCGTTGATACCTACCGTATGGTCAAGACGAGGATCCACAGTTACTGTTGTTAGATCCGCAATAGTATTATTGAACGTAGTAAAATTTGGCAGTCCGCTTGCATCGGTGGTATACGCATTCACTAAGTTCTGGCTGGGAGCATGAAAACCACAGCAGCCATATTGCGGTGCACCATGGGGATAATTTAGTCCATCTTCATAGCTGAGCCGGCCTGCTGTTGTACCATCGTTGATGGTAAATTGAATGGCAAAAACAGACTCCGGGCCATTCTCGGTTTCGGGTAAAAAATTATCTGCAATATCACTGCTTAAAGAATATTTGCCAGATGCAATTACCGACTGGATCAATGTAACAACTTCCTGCAATCTTGTAGTATTGATATTGGTCACTTTATGCTGGGCATCCTGCTCATAAGCCTGGTACAATCTTAATTTCGCCAGGTAAGCCTGGGCCGCATATTTATTTGCTCTACCAATTTGTGGCTGTGTCTCGGGCAGGTTGTCTATTGCAAATTGAAAATCCGCAGCAATTTTATTCCATGATTCTTCATTAGATAAATCGTTGGATGTTTTCAGTATCTCTTCGTCAGTGGTATTTTCATCAAAGATTGGAATATTCTTGTACAGCAATTTCATGGTAAAATAACTATGTCCCCTTAAAAACTTTAGCTCAGCTAAACGTTGGGCTTTTTGAGGAAATACATTTACATCCAAAGTATTTACCGCCCTCAACGCAACATTAGCCCTGGAAATAGATTTAAACAAATTTTGCCAGGTACGGGTAACGAATGCACCAATGGTTGGCGTAACCAGGTTATAATGTTCCATTGCATCTATTTCACCTACGTCACCGGTTCCACCTCCGCCTTTATAGGCATCGTCGGAACGTACACTTCCATATACCCAGTTGCTGTAAATGGGGCCGATCATGTCACCGTTTCCAATGGCAGCATAAGCCGCTGTTACCAACCCCTCAACGGCGGCTGGGGAGGTTAGATCGGTCGAGGACAATACACCGGTAGGCGTATAGTCGAGCGCTTTTTTGCAGGAACTTGCACCTGCCGCTGCTGATAAAATAAAAGCCGCTATAATTAATTTTTTCATTTGATTTAATTTTTAAAATTCTTTAAAAGGATGCATTGATTCCGAACGTAAATGTTTTTGGAATTGGAACCGGATCAAGATCTATTCTTTCCGGATCGGGGCTTAAGTAGCTTTTGCTTTTGAACCAGAAAGAGTTTTCAGCCATAGCATATAACCGAAGTCTCGAAAAGATGGCTTTGGGTTGAATGTTATATCCTAACTGGATATTACGCAGTTTGAAATAGGATGTACTCACGATAAAATAATCAGAAGTACGGCCCTCATTATTATTGTCTTTCAGCGTTAATGCCGGCACTTTTGTATTGGTGTTTTGTGGAGTCCATCCGTTGAAAACACCGGGTCCTACATTCTCCCTGCTTTTCATGAGGTTGTTAAATAAGGTATATACATCAAACCCTTTTCTGCCTCCCACACCTGATCCGAAAATAGACATGTCAAAATTCTTGTAGGTAAGATCTATTCTTGCGCCATATTCAAGGGCGGGCAAAGTAGTGCCTATCCAGGTTCTGTCCAGGTCATTAATTACGTTATCATTATTGATATCCACATAGCGAATTCTGCCGGGACCTGCACCTATCTGCGTTGGTGCCTTATCTACTTCGGCCTGCGACTGAAAGAGGCCATCTGTTTTGTAACCGAAAATATCAAACTGAGAACGGCCAATGATCGTGTTGACAAGGTTGCCTGCATAAGCCGGTCTTACATTTTCCGGAAGTTCGGTGATCTTATCCCTGAAATGGGCGAAATTAAGCTGCACATTATATTTAAAATCCCCTATTTTATCGCCCCTGTATCCTAATACAAATTCCCAGCCTTTATTACTTTTTGATGCTCCATTCACGGGTTTGGTCTGTCCTTCTCCCAAAGCGGAAGCAACCGGTGGAGTGATCAGGATACCAGTAGTTTTTCTTGAAAAATAATCGAATGATCCGAAAATTTTATTACGCAAGATGGAGAAGTCTATCCCTGTATTGATCTCATCTGTAGTTTCCCATTTAAGCGCTGAGTTTGCGGCCTGGGTTTGAACAAAACCTGAAGGCAGGGTACCTGTATTGGCACCGGATAATGAATAAGCTGTACCAATGTTCATGTATTGTTCCCAAAACCCTGGAGGATTTTGAAGCTGTGACAATGTGGTACCATACCTTGCTTCAAATAAACCAAAACGTGCCAGGTCGCCAATTTGCTGATTGCCTACACGGCCAATGCCGGCCCTTAATTTTAATTCAGAGAATATGGTATTGTTCTGCATGAATGCCTCTTTGTCTATTCTCCATCCTATAGAACCGGCAGGGAAAATACCGTATTGGTTGTCGGCACCAAAGCGGGAGGAACCGTCACGCCTGACAGTGATCGCCACCAGGTATTTGTCAGCATAATTATAGTCAATACGTCCAAATTGCGAGAATAACCTGTTACCCGTGGATCCACCTGCAACTGTTGTATTACCAGTACCAGCATTTAAAGTGAAATAATCTTCTGTTTGAATTGCAAAGCCTTCTTTCTTCGTGGTCTGGAAATCTAAATCAGTCTTGATGTACTCTGTACCAACCAAAAACTTGAGATGATTGTTTTCACCCAGGTTAAGATTGTAGCGCAATGTATTGGAGAAAGTGGTGCTTAAAAAATGGTTTTGACCAAAAAACAAACCATTGGTTGTACGGTTTAATGCGCCTTCCGAGAAGGTTGGCGTGATAACTTTATTTAGAAAATTGGCATTATCGGCGCCAATATTCGATTTGAAGAATAAATTTTTAATGGGTTGAATTTCCACGAAGGCATTGCCGAATGTACTGAGACGGTTTGTGTTGTTCCATCTTGACAAGTATTGCATGTGCAGGGGATTATTTCGGTCAGAATAACCAGCCCCTGATTCTCCTGCATAACTAACGCCATCTTTTTGATAAACAGGTATGGTAGGCGCTAAAGTAACGGCCAAAAACGTAGTGTTGGCCCCACCCAGATCTTTGCTTGTTAAGTTTTCATCTGAATTGGCGATACGCAAATTGACACCAAACATCACTTTGTTATTGAAAGCACGTGTTAATGCATTGATGCTGCCACTCAGGCGCTCGTAACCTGTATACCTTAGCATGCCTGTATTCTTAAAATATCCGAAATTGATCTCCAGGGAGGAGTTCTTATTACCGACAGAAGCGGTTAAACTATTATTTGTTACGATGCCTTTTTTATACATTACTTCCTGCCAGTCTGTATTACCCGCAGGTGTATTTGGATCGCCGCCAACAAAAGGTTTAACAGTAACTCCATTTAATACCGGGTTGGCATAATCCTTATTCCATTCAAAATCGTAAATCTCGCCATAGCCGGCTGCCGGATCCTGTCCATCGTTAACAGATGCCTGCCATAGTGCTTTACCCCTGTCCACCGAGTTCAGCATTTTAAACCGCATTGATTTTTCTGACTGAATAGAGGTACTGTTATTAAATTGGAATTGAACCTTGCCATCTGTATTGCCGCCATTTTTGGTGGTAACAATGATTACACCATTTGAGGCTCGTGATCCATAAATAGATGCTGCCGAAGCATCTTTCAAAACCTGCACCGAAGCAATACTTGACGGATCCATATTTTGAAACACTTCCGGTCTTGTGGTTGGTATGCCGTCAATCACATACAATGGATCAATGTTTCCCAATGTGTTGGCGCCACGTATCAGTATTCTTCCATTGGAGCCGTTGGGTGATCCATCCTTTTCGATATACAAACCGGCCACCCTGCCCTGAAGAGCCTGCATGGTATTGCCAGAGCTATTGTTCTTTACAGGAGTAAGGTCCACTACAGCAACGGCGCCAGTGAGATCCTGTTTTCTTTGGCTGGTGTAACCTACCACTACAACCTGCTCCATGTCCCTGGCTCCTGTTGTTTCTAATTGGATAGATAGATTGTCCGCATTTTTAATTTTAACTGTGTGAGGCTGAAATCCAACATAGCTGAAGGTAAGGTCTTCACCAGGTGCAGTTTCAACAGAAAATTTTCCATTGGCATCTGTTTGTACGGTTTTTGTTTTTGACGAAACGGTAACGCCGCTGAGCGGAGCGTTATCTGTTTTACTGGCAACAGTACCTGTGACGGTTTGTTGCTGCGCAAACGAACACATTGCCAGTAATAAAAGTGGTAATAATGAAAACAACTTTCTCATAATAGAATTTTTAATTGTTGAAGAATTGATAGCAATCATGTTATTGTAATTAGTAAATCAGTGTGAATGTGAAAGGGGTACAGTATTCATTAGTCTGTCTATTTCTTCGGGGCGATAATCGGGACAGCCACCATGGTAACTGGCAATCAGCGCACCAACGCCGCAGGCAAACCCAAGTGTATCTATGGGGTTGCAGCCATCTAAGAATTTTGTGAGGATCGCTGCTAAAAAGGAATCGCCGCTTCCCACAGTGTCGGCAACTGTAACGGTAAAGCCATCATGATGATAGAACCCGTCATCAACATTAAGAATAGCGCCGTCACCGCCTTTGGTAACAATGATGGTAGCGATGTCAAATTTTTCTTTGAGTAATTTCATCCGGTCTTCATCACTATTATATTCATTGAACCAGCCGGTGATAAGGTGTAATTCTGCGAGGTTGAGTTTTAGTATATCAGCTTTCCGAAGCAATTCGCCTACAATCTTTTTATTGAAATGAGGTGGGCGCATGTTGATGTCCAGCACTTTTGTATTGGCAGATTCGAGGCATTTGAACAAAGTGCTTTTTGATATTTTGTTACGGGTGATCAGGCTGCCAAAAACAAAATATTCCGCTTCTTTGATTAGTGATTCAAACCTGTCATCCCATTGAATAAAATCCCATGCAACTGGTCTTACTATTTCGTACTGTACCTCATTGTCTTCCTTAATTGTTGCGAAAACTTTTCCTGTAGGGTATTGGTTGTCAAACTGGAAATGGCGGGTGTCAATATTTCTTGATTTAAATACATCCATCAGTTCTTTTCCAAGGGTATCATTTCCTATCCTTGAAATGATAGCAGGATTCTTTCCAAGCCTGGTTAAATGGTACGCCACATTCATTGGTGCGCCTCCGGGTAATTTGCCCTCAGGAAGCAGATCCCAAAGTGTTTCACCAAAGCAGACCACCGGAGGAGTTATGTTAGCAGTGTTCATATAGCAATATTTATTTTAGACTTTTATATTTTAGACTATTACTCTCAATCGTGTTGTTGCCCATAGCTGCAACGGTACAAGAGTGCGACGCCAATGAAGCTTAATTGAAAAACTTCTGCTGGGTTCAAAAAAAATTGTTCATTATTTTATCCCTTGTTTACTATAAAAAACATTATTTGCCTCAATGCATCATCACGACTGGTTCCGTTTCATACTCGTCGCCATTTGCATTGGTAACAATGGCTGATCCGATATCTTCCAGTGAGCGGCCCTTTGTTTCGGGCATCATTTTCCACACAAAAAGCAGTTGCAATACCATCATGACCGTGAAAAACAAAAAGGTGAATCCTCCTCCCAATATTTCGGTGAGTACTGGAAAAGCGAAGGCAATGGCCGCCGCCATAATCCAATGCGTAACACTGCCCAGTGTTTGCCCCTTTGCCCTTACCTGGTTGGGGAAAATCTCTGAAATAAATACCCAGATTACAGCGCCCTGTGAGAAGGCAAAAAAGGCGATGAACAACAGCAATCCAACGATCACTGAATAGCCTGCGAAATCCTGCACAAAAAATGCTCTTGATACAATGGCGAGTGAAATGATGAGCCCGAATGATCCGATAAGCATCAGCGTTTTGCGGCCGATCTTATCAATAAAGCGAATAGCGATCAGGGTGAAAAGGAAGTTTACCAGGCCAATGCCTGCGGTAGATAATAGAGAAGAACTGGTGCCCAGGCCCGTCATTTCGAAAATACGGGGTGCATAATATATAATGGCGTTTATTCCAGATACCTGGTTAAAGACTGCGAACAGTATCGCCAGTGTGACCGGGAACTTGTATTTGGATTGGAACAAGGGCTCAGCTACTTTTTTTTGCGCATCCTGTTCGTGCCCCTTTAAGATCTTTGAATAATCATTTTCATATCCTTCGGGGTTGATGATCTTTAGAATGGATTTGGCTGCTTCGTATTTGCCGGCTTTTAAAATCAGCCACCGTGGGGTTTCAGGCACCAGCCGAACCAACACGAGGAAAAGCAGGGATGGAGCAGCTTGTATCCCCAGCATCCAGCGCCAGGAAGTTTCAGTACTGGTGCCGATGAGGTAATTGGAAAAATAAGAAATAAGAATACCAAAAACCACATTGAACTGGAACAATGCTACCAGGCTTCCTCTTTTTTTAGCTGGAGATATTTCAGAAATATACACCGGCGCAGTAACGGAAGATGCGCCTACACCGAGGCCGCCAAGGAAGCGGAAGAAAAGAAATAAATACCAGTCTTGAGCAAGCGCTGTGCCTAAAGAAGCCACCAGGTAAAAGATGGCTACAATAAGTAAGGTCTTTTTTCTGCCGAATTTATCTGAAGGGATACTTCCGAATAAAGCGCCGAAGATGGTACCTATTAGAGCAATGGAAATAGTTAGTCCGTGCTGGAAGGCTGTTAAATGCCAGTACTGTTGAATGGATTTTTCAGCGCCGGATATTACTGCTGTATCAAACCCAAAAAGAAAACCGCCGAGGGCTACTACTAAGGACCAAAGAATTACTTTTCTATTTTTCATATTACAATCGTTGAGACCGGAAAAGTAGTACGGAACGCCACGATAAGCCTTCTGATTTTGTATCAAAAGGTTCTAATCAGGAATTATTTTTTGCATAAATGAGGAGAGTTGAAAATCAAGCTTTTATGGCAAAATTTTGTTTTTGGTTAAATGGCAGGTTTCAAAATTGAACCATCGGTTTTCGATATTGTACCAGCCATTGGAGACAGCGTTACTTCCCTCCCGGAGTTTTTTAAAAAAAGTTAGGCATCTTCTATATATTTATACAGATTGCTTATTAATTGCGATTATATGAAGGTGAGATTTGCCAGGAAAATATCGGGATTAACGGAAGGTTTGCGGCCATTTATTTGGGTGTATATATTATTTTATACCCTCATTAATGTTTCGTGCAATTCCAAAAAAGATCAAAAAAAATACACTATT
>JBDSAP010000237.1:0-3867 GCA_039922055.1 Ferruginibacter sp. | reverse complement strand
GCCTATAAAACAATGGCTGCTGATGATGGCTGGACCCTTCAATACGGAGCCCTGCTCTACATTGGTGGTATAATGAATGGCGACACCATTTTCAACCGTGTAATTTTTATCAAGAGCATTGATCATTTCTAATAACAGAGCGGGTAATTCTCCTGTAATCTGCCAGGGAAGCAAGCCCCGGAGGGTGGGAAAGGAAAGTGAGAAGCTGTTTATAAAATCATCAACCAGGATCATGCAATAATTTGAGTGCGTATTATTAAAGAAATGCAGCTTTAAAAATAAGCACTGACCCTGACAATACAAAAGTTATTGATAATGGTAAACGTAGACTGTACTATTCCCAGACTCTGTAAAAGATGCAGGCAAGCCATCGCTGTTGTATTCGAAATGTCTTGTAAAAGAATCGCCAACGGATGTGCCTTACTTACCATTCCAATTGGCAGCGCCAGTATCTTTTTTGCAGGATATAATCAACCCCAACAATGCAAAGGAAACCAGGTATTTCATCTTAATAAATTTTGAAGATTTGTGCTTGTGATTATTTGTGCTGACAATATAATTTCTATGCGTCTATTACAAGCTGTCATGGTGACAACTATTAAAAATAAAAGGGTTGCATGAATTTATTGGGTGGACATTTTTATTTCACGGAGCCTGATAAAACCACCGTTGAGGTGATCTAGTTTCATATCAAATAGAGAGGCTGCATCTGAGGCCATCAACCCACCCAGTATCCCAAAGAACATACTGGCGGCGATTACATCACCTGTATTTGCGGTCACTTTAGCCTTTCCTGTAAAAAAAAGATCATTGCCGTCTTTTGTTAAAGGGTAATAGCCGAAATCAGTAGCGATAAACGGTTGGCCATTGTGTACAACCGCATATAAATCTTTTGATTTAACCTTTGTTGCCTTACCATTTTCATCCAATACTTTTACCCTGGAAATAGTCCCGTCTTTTAATTCTACAGTTCCCTGCTTATCCGGTGATTGGTTGGCGAAGGACCTCCAATCTGTATAGACTCCATCAACATAAGTTGAAACGTTATATAGTTTGACAAAACGTTTCTCCACGCTATCCATATTCGCAATATCATGCAAAGAAAAAACAGTGGAATCACTCACTGTTTTTAAAAGATTACTACTGATGAAAGCAGAGAGCACATTACTCGCATTTCTAAACAAACCCTTTGTTACATCAAATGATTTTACCGAAATAACTGTATCGATGAAACCAACAGTTTGATATCCGTTGTTGCTATTCGCATACAGTTGAGCCCTGAGATAACAGTAACCTTTTTCGCTCACTGCACCGGTAATTTCAGCAAAATTAAATTGCCTTAACTGCAACAATAGATTCCCGTTGCCGGCAGTGCTATCCGTTAGTGCACCAAGTACCTTCCTCATCTGTTCCGAAAAAGGAACCTTGGGAACAACTTTCGCTTTTCTATTAAATGCGCCCAATTGCACAATGCCCATGTTGGTAGTATCAATCCTCGAATCAAGATAGCTGATCTTGTTATAAAGGCTATGCTCGATTCTTTGCTCGGGTAATGTTATCTCAAAATCCTCATTGCGACTTTGAGAAAAGAGGGTGAAGCCACAAAAAAAATTGAGCGAAATAAGCAGCAATAATTTATTCATACGGAACGGTTTATAACAGCAGTGAAAATATTCAATCGTTTAACAGGATGCATAAAGATCAAATGTAATTGAAGATAATAAAACTTATGTCAATATTTAACCTGTTATATTTCAGCAGGCAATGGCCAAAAAAAAAAGAAATACAGGTTAACGTATTTCCTTTTATAAATAATTATTGTGAGATCAATCAATGCTTACTTCAAATTCATTCTGTAATGCGGCGATCACCGCTGTGAGCTCTTTTGAAAGCTTTTTCAACAGTCCCGGTAGTGCATCATAATCATCGCCAGACTTGCCGATCCGTTCTATTTCCCGGATAGGTTCTTTAAGTGAGAAGATGCCCATGTTATCAATGCTCGGTTTTACCTTGTGTGCAATTGCACCCATTCCTTTATAATCGCTGTGGTGATATTTTAATTCCATTTCTGCAACCAGCAAGGGCGTTTGCTCCACAAACATTACCACCATTTTCATTACAAAACTCTCATTCCCCCTGCTGATCGCCCTAATGCCAGCCAGGTCATACAAGGTGGTTGAAGCAACCGGAACCACTGCATTTTGTATTGCTATTGTTTCCTTTCCATCGCCCAGCCAGTAGGCAATTGTCTTTAAAAGATCTTCTTCTTTAAAAGGCTTGGAGAGATATCCATTCATGCCTGCTGCAATACATTTATCATTATCGCCCTTAATAGCGTTCGCCGTTAAAGCAATCAGCGGAATGGTCTTGCTGATATCCCTGCGAATGATCCTGGTGGCTTCCATTCCATCCATCACAGGCATTTGGATATCCATCAATACAAGATCTACCACCGTGTTTTGAATCACCTCAATTGCCTCCTTACCATTTACCGCCTCCGAAGTAATTGCGCCGTAATTATTAAGAATGGTTTTGGCAACAAGCCGGTTCATATTGTTATCATCCACTACCAATATCCTTCTATTGGCAAGCATGTCATTATTAATAAGAATATTTTTCTTTGATGGAAGATCAGCCGCAGATCCTTTATCAAATTCAACCACAAAAGAAATAGTGGTGCCCACACCTTTTTTGCTTTCTACAATTATTTCTCCACCCATTAATTCTATCAGGTCTTTACAAATGCTCATGCCTAAACCTGTGCCTCCATACTGCCTGGTGACTGACACATCTTCCTGCGAAAATTTATCGAAGAGGTTGCTTAAAAACGTTTCATCCATACCAATGCCTGTATCCTTTACCATTATAAAAACCGTCTGTGAATTACGGCCATCTTTTATCACGGAGCAGGACAGATCAACGCCACCTTTTTCTGTAAATTTGATCGCATTGCTGATCAGGTTTAGTAATACCTGGTTGAGGCGATAGGGGTCACCCATCAGTACCGGTGAAAGATTGCTATCGCATTTTGAATTAGTGATGCTCAGCCCTTTTTCTTCAGCCTTGTGCACCAACACCTGCATGGCCCTGTTGATAACAGCGTTGGGTTCGAACCCAATATTTTCAAGGTTCAGTTTGCCTGCCTCAATTTTAGAAAGATCAAGAATATCGTTGATGATCACCAGCAAATTTTCTGATGCTGAATTTATTGTATCGAGGTAAAAAAGCTGCTTGCTATCCAGGTTGGTTTTTGCAAGCTGCTGTGCCATGCCCACAATCGCATTCATTGGTGTGCGAATCTCATGGCTCATATTAGCGAGAAAGACCTCTTTACTACGGGTTGATCCTTCGGCCTGCTCACGTGCTTCAATCAAGTCGATCTCTAATTGTTTATGATCGGTAATATCAAGGTAAATGCCAATGGAACCAACGAGGTCGCCGGTTTCATCATACCGTGTGGCGCCACTCACCAGCCACCATCTTAACTGTCCACGTTTATCCTTTACTGCAATTTCGTAAGCCTCTGAAGCGCCTTTTCTGCGGGCCTCATTTTTGCTTTCCATCAATTCTATATTTTCGCCCTTCACAAAAATATGAGACGCCTTTTTTCCAATCAGCTCCTCGTATTCATAGCCACTCATATCGCAAAAGCTCTGATTGGTAAAGAGCACCTTTTCATTGATGTCAACTTCCAATAAACCAAGATGCATATTGGCAATAATACTGCGATATTTCTCCTCCTTAGCTTGTAATATTTCTTCTGCTTGTTTACGTTCTGTAATATCTGTGTGGGTACCGATTACT
This sequence comes from Ferruginibacter sp., assembly GCA_039922055.1. Taxonomy (GTDB): domain Bacteria; phylum Bacteroidota; class Bacteroidia; order Chitinophagales; family Chitinophagaceae; genus Ferruginibacter. Next base: position 63 of record JBDSAP010000237.1, on the reverse strand, counting down.
TTCAAAGGCAAACCATTCTCATCTTTTTGGATCACCACACCCCTATCCATTACCCACCGCAAT
>JBDSAP010000236.1:0-11662 GCA_039922055.1 Ferruginibacter sp. | reverse complement strand
GTACCGCAAAAAAAAGTCAAGAACAAACGATGGGCTCCGCCCGTTTGTTCCGGCCCGCGCCACGTGAACACCCTGCTTTTTTCCTGGTAATTAAAATGGTTTACAGGATAGTTGATGGGGATTCATTTTTCAAGGTGCTTTTCGGTCTATTTGTTTGGGAGAGTTTGGATTACTTGTTGGCCTTTGATAGAGGTGTTACGGGGATTGGAATTTCTGCTTTTTTATTTTTGCAGTGTCTTGCATTTAATCCTGGATACGTGTATTTTTTTCATCCTGATCATCCTGCCAATCTTTTAAATCCTGTTCTGCTTTAGTATCTTGCGTTTCATCCTGATCATCCTGCTAATCTTTCAAATCCTGTTCCGTTTTAGTATCTTGCTTTTTCATCCTGATCATCCTGCAAATCTTTCAAATCCTGTTCTGCTTTAGTGTCTTGCATTTCATCCTGATCATCCTGCTAATCTTTCAAATCCTGTTCTGATTCAGTGTCTTACATTTCATCCTGATCATCCTGCAAATCTTTTAAATCCTGTTCTGCTTTAGTGTCTTGCCTTTCATCCTGATCATCCTGCAAATCTTTTAAATCCTGTTCTGATTGTGATGATAAGTTGTACGGCAATGCTAATTGCAGTGACTGTCATTTAAAACCCAATGGCATTTCCCCCATCCACCCTTATACTGGTACCAGTAATATATTTTGACGCATCTGTTGCCAGGAATAAAACAGCTTCTGCGACATCTTCCGGTTTCCCAAGGTGGCCCATGGGTGTACGGGATAATACCTTTTGCTTTCTTTCTTCATCGCCGCTGAACGCCTTTGCCGACATAGCCGTTTCAATAAAACCCGGAGCAACGGAATTCACACGAATACCCTTTGGTGATAATTCAACAGCCATTGCTTTTGTCATTCCCTCAATGGCGCTTTTGGAGGCAGTGTAAGCAATTACTTTTGGAATCCCGTACAATGCAGCCATCGAACTGATGTTGATAATGGTTCCGCTGCCTTGGGCTTCCATTATCTTCACTACTTCTCTTGACATAGCGAACACGGCATTCACATTGACGGTTAGTATGTTTTGAAAATCTTCATCGGTTACCTCTGTAAAGATCTTCTTCATGTTGATGCCGGCATTGTTTACCAGTATATCAATTTGTCCGTACTGCTGGTGGATCTGCTGTACCAACGCAGGAATTTCTTTGAGATTCTTTAGATCGAATGCGATGGTTGCTGCATTTTCGCCCATGCTTTTTTTTGCCTCCGCCAATTTATTTTCATCCCTGCCAATAACAATTGTGAATATATTATTTTGGGTAAATTTTTCAGCTATTACTAATCCAAGTCCTGCGGCGCCGCCGGTTACAATTGCTATTCTTTGTTTTGCTTCAGTCATGTTGATATTGTTTTGCCAGTTTTATTTCTTTACTACTATATCGTTTAAATTAGTGAGCTTGTATTTTGCTCCTCATTGATAAAATGTACAAGAGTGCGACGCCACTGAAGCTTAATTAAAAAACATCTGCTGGGTTCAAAAAAAAATTGTTCATTAATTTATCCCTTGTTTGCTATTAACTGTGATTGGCAATAGTGAGTATTTCGCCATTGACCATTCACGCTCATAAATCAACTGCTAACATACGCTAATTACCGGGTGCCTGTGGAAATTTTAACTGCATATAGTAATCCAGTGTATGGTTTGGTTGTTCGTATTGTGAAGATATGGGTAAATTACTATGAGTTTGAAAATACAACAGGCATGCATTGCGCCACCAAACCGCTTCCTGCTCCTGTATGTTTAGCAGCATCGTTACCTGGTTCCATCTTTCGATATCAATATTGTTTTTTAATGAGGCCCAGGTGCGTTGCATCCATCTCACAGAATCTACACCAGCATTATATTGATAGCATAGTTCATTCCACAAAGTTCGCCCGCTTATTTTTTCTTTTGAGAGAATGCCCGGATAAGTAATTCAGATTTTAAAATGATCTTATTGGTGGTATGATATTTATTAGCATAGTTATGGGCGGATGGTTTCGACCCATCCCCCTTTTTAAATTAGTTGGCTTTTTAAGGTGAACCCATTGTATGGTAATTCATTCGCACTACTTTTGCTCTAACCATTTTTGTACAATAATTAAATCAGAAAAAATATAAACTCATCATGTTGATGCAACAAACTATGCGGTGGTTCGGTCCCAATGATCCGGTAAGTTTAATGGACATCCGGCAGGCTGGTTGCGAAGGCGTTGTTACGGCTTTGCATCATATACCTGTGGGAGAGATTTGGGCAACCGATGAAATAAATAAAAGAAAAGATACCATTGAAAATGCAGGATTGAAATGGACGGTGATAGAAAGTTTGCCGGTTCATGATGATATTAAAAAACAATCCGGCAATTACATACAATACATCAACAACTATAAAGAAAGTCTGCGCAATGTAGCCGCCTGCGGGTTGAAGGTGGTGACTTACAACTTTATGCCTGTGCTCGATTGGCTGCGAACAGACGTAGCGTACACTTTGCCAGACGGTAGCAAGGCGCTCTATTTTGAGCGGGCAGCTTTCATGGCCTTCGATCTATTTTTATTGAAGCGGCCATGTGCAGAAAAAGATTATACACCTGACGAGATCAGCATTGCAACGGAGAAGTATAATTCAATGACAGATGTAGAAAAGGAACGGATCTTTCGTAATGCAATGTTGGGCTTGCCGGGAAGTGATGAAGCTTTTACTCCCGAACAGGTACTTGCTGCGCTAAAAACTTATGAAGGAATTGACCGGCAAAAATTACAACAACATCTTTTTTATTTCTTGCAACAAATCGTTCCTATTGCCGAAGAGTTGGGTTTGCAGTTAGCGATACATCCCGATGATCCGCCTTACCCGGTGTTAGGTTTGCCACGGGTGGTTTGCACGGAGCAGGATGCCGCTGATCTGCTGAATGCTGCTCCTTCACCGGCCAATGGATTGTGTTTTTGCACGGGCTCTTTTGGTGCAAGAGCTGATAATGACCTGGTGAAAATGATCCGGCGCTTTGGTGATAATATTCATTTTTTGCACCTGCGAAATACAAAGCGGGACGAAGCAGGAAATTTTTATGAAGCAGATCATTTGGCCGGCGATGCAGATATGTATGCGATCGTAAAAGAAGCAGTGTCGCTCATGCAGCGGAGAAATGTTTCGATACCAATGCGGCCCGATCATGGCCACCAAATGTTAGATGATCTAAACAAAAAAACTTATCCCGGTTATTCTGCTATCGGTCGGTTGAAGGGATTAGCAGAACTAAGAGGATTGGAGTTTGCGATTAATAAGAGCATGAATAAATCTTGAAAAATAGTTATGTACCTGGCTTTAGAACATCAATTAAACTTCACAGGCGTCGCACTCTTTTACATTTGTTCTTTGGTGAGCGAATTATACAAACACTTCAAGTCTATATGAAAAGAAAGATATTTTTATGGATGATTGCGGCGGTTAGCTTCAATCATTTATCCTCACAACAGGTATTCACTGAGAAGAACACTGCGGCATCTTTCCCCATTGTTGCTACAAATAATACTGCGGCATTTTATTTAGCGGCAACGATTTTGCTGTTGTAAAAAAAGCAGACAAATTATTGCGGCAGAATATTGAATTGGTACCGGCAGAAAACCTTCAATAAATGGTGCTGCAACTAATGTCATTATCATTTACAATATTCCCTGTTTCATCATCAAGGCAGGCCCTGGTGGTAATTCAGCGCACTTGCAATACGAAATATATGTGTATGATTCAGGTAGTTTGAAATTACAGACTTATCTTTCACGTACATTAAATTTTCACAACACCACAACAAGATTGCGATATGCTATTTCTATTGACAACGATCAACCGCAGATCGTCTCCATTAATAAAGAAGATAATAATATAAGAACATGGGAAGGATGGGTGTCGAACAATATTATCATTAAAACACCAACCATACATTGCCGAAACCAGGAAAGCATATTATTAGATACTGGATGGTGGACCCAGGCGTAATTTTGCAAAAGCTGGTGTTAGATTTCGGTGGAGTAAAACAGAGTTATCTTGGTCCCCCGGAAACAAGACAAAAATGATCAACAAAAAATTATTATTTAATCAACAATAAACAAACATGCAAAACAAGTTATTTACAGCAGTCGTAATTACAGCACTTCTTGCAAGCTGCAATAATGCAGCAACAGATAATGCAGCTACGGCAGACACCACGAAAACTACTGAAGCAAAGACCGAAAAGAAAAAGGAACCGATCTCTCAGCCGCTCGTTTCTGATATTTATACGGCCGATCCTTCGGCGCATGTATTCAACGGGCGAATTTATATTTATCCTTCACACGACACTGCAACCGGTATCCCGGAAGATGATCTTGGTAGTCATTTCAATATGATGGATTACCATATCCTGTCGATGGATTCTGTGGGTGGAAAAGTAACTGATCATGGCGTTGCGCTTCATATAAAAGATATTCCCTGGGCTGGTCGCCAGTTGTGGGCGCCGGATGCAGCATTTGCCAATAATCAATACTATCTCTATTTTCCGGTAAAAGATAAGCAGGATGTGTTCAGGATCGGCGTAGCCACCAGCAGCAAACCAGAAGGTCCATTTGTCGCAGAAAAGCAACCTATCAAAGGAAGTTACAGTATCGATCCAACTGTTTTTAAAGATGATGATGGAAAGTTTTATATGTACTTCGGCGGCATTTGGGGAGGTCAGTTGCAAAGATGGACCAACAACAAATATGATTCCGCGGGCAAACTTAAACAGCCGGGCGAGCAGGCGATTCTACCACGTGTGGCAAGATTGAATCCAGACATGAAAAGTTTTGCAGAAGATGTGAAGGAAATAAAGATCATTGATAAGGATGGTAAATTCTTCACCGAAAAAGATAATGACAAGCGTTTCTTTGAAGCTTCATGGATGCACAAATATAAAGGCAAATATTACTTTTCCTATTCAACCGGCGATACACATTTTATCAATTATGCCATCGGTGATAATCCTTATGGACCTTTCACTTACAAGGGCGTTATTTTAGATCCTGTCGACGGCTGGACAAATCATCATTCGATTGTTGAAGTAAATGGCAAATGGTATATTTTTTATCATGATGTGCAGTTATCCGGAAAAACTCATTTACGCAATGTGAAAGTGACCGAACTGAAATACAATGATGATGGAACTATTCAGACAATAAATGCTTACAAGTAATTTCATCTGCATGGCAAAGCATATTGCTGTACAGAAATTGTGTCAAAAACATTTGACCAGGTGAATAAAAAACCAGCAACTGAATAATATAAATCAGATCAATATGAAAAAAGGTTTATCAATCTTTATAGCTCTTGCAGGCTTTGCATTTTCAATTTGCAGTGCACAAAAGCAGAAAGCAATTGACACCACCAAAGGATTGAAAGATTATTATAAAAATTATTTTTCGATTGGTGTCGCTGTTTCTCCAAGGGCATTAAAAACAGATGAAGCAGGATTAGTGTTGAAACATTTTAATAGCATGACACCAGAAAATGCCATGAAGATGGGGCCGATTCATCCAAAAGAAAATGAATACAACTGGAAAGATGCAGACTCTATTGCAGCTTTTGCAAAAACTCATCACTTGAAATTACGTGGCCATAATTTATGCTGGCATAGTCAAACACCACGCTGGTTATTTGTGGACTCTGCTGGTAAGGAAGTTACCAAAGAGGTATTGTTGCAACGATTGAAGGATCATATCACAACAGTTGTGCAACGATACAAGGGAACTATTTATGCATGGGATGTAGTAAACGAAGTTATTTCAGATAGCAAGGATGAGTACTTCCGCAACTCGCCGTGGTATAAAATATGCGGTGAAGAATTTGTTGCCAAAGCATTTGAATATGCTCATGCAGCCGATCCGAAGGCGTTGCTTTTTTACAATGATTACAATGAGATCAATGCTGTAAAAAGAGAGAAGATTTACAAGCTGATAAAGGGTTTAAAAGATGCAGGTGTTCCTATACATGGCGTTGGCTTACAAGGACACTGGGCAATTAACGAACCCACAGAACCTCAGCTGGATAGCACGCTTCGCCGTTTTGCAGAACTCGGGCTAAAGATCCAGGTAACAGAACTTGACATATCAGTATATCCAAAAGAACACAATGCAAGAGGGAGAATAGCAACTGACAGCCTTACCGCATTCACCGAAGAAAAAGAACACAAACAGATAGAAGTATATAAAATGTGCTTCGATCTTTTCAGAAAATATAAAGCTGCAATATCCGGTATTACTTTTTGGAATATTTCTGACAGAGGTAGCTGGCTGGATAATTTCCCGGTACGTGGAAGAAAAGATTACCCGCTGTTATTTGATAAAAACCTGCAACCGAAAAAAGCATTTTGGGAGGTGGTGAGTTTTTAATGTTTATTCTCTGAGGTGCTGCCTGTGGAAATATGCTTCGCAATTGTGAACCTGTAATCAAATTCACGACAGCGTTCCTTTGGAATGCATGGTGTTTTAGAAAGCGGTAATTTTTATTACCGGGAGCATCGATTTTACTTTTATAAAACAAGGCTTCCTTCTCCCCCCATTTTAGCAAACCCAATATGTATGTCCTCTGCATGATGAAAACTCATTAAGCCTATTGGTTGACAATTCGTATAAATTGGTTACTTTTGTCAACATATATGAATATTCAAATAAAAAAATTCGATGGAAAATGTATTTGGAAATAAACTGGTGTCAGCCCGAAAAATGGCCGGCATGTCTTTACAGGAGTTGGAAAACAAACTTGAAAAAATCGTTTCTCGCCAAGCATTGCATAAATACGAGCAAGGTAAAATGAAACCTGATAGTCAGGTATTGATTTCTTTGTCAAATGTGTTGAATGTACCGGTGGATTATTTTTATTCAATTCCTGCTGTCGATGTAGAACTCAAAAACATCAGCTATAGAAAGTATGCTTCTAAGATTTCAAAAACCGAACAGTTATCGGTTGAAGAAAAAGCAAAAGAGAATTGTGAACGGTATTTGGCATTGGAATCCTTAATTAACCCAAATGAGAAGCTGGAATATTTTGCTTACGATAAAGTAATCGAAACTGCTGACGATGCTGAAACCGCGGCAAAGAAATTAAGGCAAGTTTGGTCGCTTGGTTATGACCCGATTCCGGATGTTGTGGAAATGTTAGAGGATAAGGGTTACAAAGTAATTGAGTTGGATGCTCCCGATGGTTTTGATGGAATGAAAGCAGATGTTGATGAAAAAAAAATAATTGTCCTGAAAAAAGCTGAGAAGCAAGGTGAAGATGTAGTAAGAAAAAGATTTACTGCTTTGCATGAGTTGGCTCACCATGCTTTAAAGTTCTCTTCAAAATTAACTGAAAAACAAGAAGAAAACTTGTGTCACACTTTTGCTTGTGCCGTTTTATACCCTGCGGATATGGCAAAGAAGGAATTGAGCAAAGACCGCTTCCATTTTTATCAAAATGAATTGGTGCTGATTAAAGAAAGATGGGGAATTTCATTTCCTGCTGTTTTCGCAAGAGCTTTGCACCTCGGCATCATTACCAGCTTTATTTATAGGCGGTTCAATGTTGGTTACAGGGAAAGAAGGTTGCATTTGAATGAGCCAGGAAGATATATGAGCAAAGAAAGACCTGTTCGTTTTGAAAGGCTGATTTATCTGGGTTTATCAAAAGAAATTATTTCAGTTAATGAAGCTGCCTTTTTTGCAGGTAAGACCGTTGGTGAATTCCGTAAACAATTGCAGCAGTTAGTATGAGGCTATTTATTACAGACACCAATGTGTTCTTCGACTTGATGAACATAGAGGCCCTTCCCGAATTTTTCGGGTTGGCCTTTGAAATATGCACAACAGATTTTGTTGTGAATGAAATATTGCGTTTGGAACAAGCGGAGCAAATTCAAAACTTCATCCGGTCAAAGCAACTTACAGTGCTTAATTTTTCTGCTGATGAAATTGAAGAAGTAGTAAATCTAAAAACGAAAAGGATGCTTCGAAGGATTGCTGATAAATCTGTTTTGTGGAAAGCATTACAGTTGAAATGTCCGCTGCTGACTGGTGATAAAAATTTAAGAAATGAAGCAGAGGAAAATGGGCTGGAGGTTCATGGAAGTATTTGGGTTGTGATGCTGTTGGTGGATGCGAATTTATTGAGTGCAGTAAAGGGAATTGAGTTGTTTGAAAAATTAAAAATCGTTAATGATAGTTTGCCAAAGGAGGAGATTGAAAAACTTATTAAAAAATTAAAATCGTAAAAATCATGAGCAAGAAAAATCAGTATATAGTCCCAGCGCAAAGTGGACGGGCAAAAAAAGCGAAAACAGCGAACGTTAAACTGTGAAAACAGAAACAAAACTTGAAGCAGTGAAGGTTGCTTCAAGTATCGTTAAGAATCAACATTCGGAATTAACTATTGCAGGTGGCAATGGAAAAAATATTTTTGTTTTTCTGCAACTTTCTTTTCCACCAAACACCACACCCTAAACCCTAAACCCTAATCCACAATAAACAATTTACAACCATGCTCTGAAGAAGAACGATGCGCTTCACAATCATCACCTACATGATAGCTCATGCCGGGGGATAAAATATATTTTCTGCCATCCTGTAATTCAGTTTCCATTTCGCCCGTTATGCAATAAATGATATGTCCTTTGCTACACCAGTGATCTGCTGTGTAACCTGGTGAATATTCAACCTGCCTTACCCGTATTTCATTCATTTTAAATACCTGCCATATTGCAAAGCCGGTGATGCCTTTGTGTTGTTCCTTCGGTATGGTTGCCCAATCCAATACCTGGAAAGGGAATGATTGCATTTTCATCGGTTCTTAAATGAGTTTGTTGTGAGAGCTTGAAGTTGTATTATAATTGATCCGGCAGGTTTGCTAATGTGACGGCAAGTCCTACAAGTTTATCTTTTGAATTATAGATTTAATAGTGAAGAGACTTGCCTGCGAAGTTTAATAATTTGGCGCTTAATAAAAAAGATGCTGATCCATCAATCTGCAATAAACAATTTGCAGCCATGCACGGCAAATCTATGAGTTATGAACATCAAACATCATACATCAGACATCATACATCATACATCAGACATCAGACATCAGGCAATTCCTGTACCCATTTATCCCGGTCATCAGGACTAAATTTCCATGGAGCAAAATTATTTTCGATATTACCGAACATGGTATTCCATTCCTGCGGTGCATTGCTTTCTTCCATGATGAGCGAACGCCTTAATTCCAAAATAATATCGAGTGGGCTGATGCTAACCGGGCAGACTTCCACACATGCATTGCAGGTGGTACATGCCCGTAACTCTTCTGAACTAATGTAATTGTGCAGCAGCGTTTTGCCATCTTCTTTAATAGTACCACCATTCATCTTCCTGTTCTTACCCAACTCTTCCATGCGGTCCCTGGTGTCCATCATTATCTTTCGCGGACTCAGCAATTTGCCGGTGATATTTGCCGGGCAGGCGGCGGTGCATCTTCCACATTCGGTACAACTATAAGCATCCAGCAGGCTTTTCCAACTCAGGTCAAAGACGTCCTTAGCGCCAAATTTCATCGGTGGCGTTTCGCCGGTTGGAGCAAGCTCGGGCTGCATCATGTACTTCACTTCATTTTGTACACTTGGCATATTATGCATTTTACCTAATGGTTGCAGCCGGGTGTAATATGCATTGGGAAATGCAAACATGATGTGTAAATGTTTGCTGTACGGCAGGTAATTTAAAAAGACAAATATGCCTATGATATGCAGCCACCAGCAAGTTCGTTCGACGGTGATCAAAGTAGATTCCTGTAAGCCGCTGAAAACGGGCGCCAGTATTCCCGAAAATACAAAGTTGCCCGTCTCAGCATACTGTATGCTTGACTTTAGTTGCAATGCCCTGTCGGTAGCATTCATTGTGAGGAAGAGGCTCATTAAAATGATCTCTGCAATGAGGATATAATTTGCATCACTTCGTGGCCAGCCCTCCAATTCCTTCATGGACAGCCGCCTTACTTTAAGCACATTGCGCCTGTATAAAAATATGACGCAAACTGTGATGACACCGATGGCCAGCAGTTCAAAAAAGTTGATGACAAAGCCGTAGAAACTCCCCAGCAGGGGTAAGAATAAACGATGGGTTCCAACTATTCCATCCAGCACAATTTCGAGCACCTCTATATTGATAATAATAAAGCCTGCATAGATCACAAAATGCATGACTGCTACCAGCTTATTTTTAAACATTTTTTTCTGACCAAATGCCAGCAGCAAAACATTTTTCCAGCGCAGCCCAGGCCGGTCGTTCAAGTCTTCTTCTTTGCCCGAGAGAATATTTCGACGGATCTGCAAAATATTTTTGGTAAAAAAGAAGATGGCAAAACCAGCGGCAAGAATAAATATGACCTGGGGGAGAAAATGCATAATCTACATTGAAGTGCTAAGTTAATTACGAAATAGCAATTACACTAATTCTGTGAGATTATTGATAATTTCGTGCAAACTCCTTGTTGTTTATGGTTCGTGTTTTTTGTTTTGTGTTTGGAATCATCATTAATTATGGCAGAAAGAAAATATATTTTATCGAAAGAAGTCGCGGCTAAAAAGTTGCGCAGGCTTGCACTTGAAGTGGTGGAAAATAATTACGATGAGCCACAACTAGTGTTGATTGGTATCCGGGATAATGGGATTGTGATCGCCAATACGATTAGTGAACATTTGAAAGAGATCTTTCATGGCTCCATCATTGTGATGGAGCTTAGCCTAAATAAAAAGCGGCCGGCTGAAATTACTTTGAGCGACGCTATTGATTTCAACGACAAGGCCGTTTTGTTGATCGACGATGTTGCCAACAGCGGCAGCACCATGTTGTATGCATTGAAGCCGTTGCTGGAAACTTATCCGAAAAAGATACAGACGCTTGCCCTTGTTGAAAGAACCCATAAATCCTTCCCGATAGATGTGGATTATGTCGGCCTCTCGGTTTCCACCACCACCGACGAACATATATTTGTTGAAGTAAGCAATAACGAAGTACAGGGCGCCTGGATAGATCCTAAAAATCCGGCTTAGCTTTTTCTATTCGTTTGTAAAAAGTGATTTTGTTAACAAGCAATTGTTTTTCAATTTGGCATTGTTGTGTCACTCACTTGTACTGTTGCAGCTTTGGGCAGCGAAGCTCACGTTACCTTCCAATAGGCGCAGGAATGACGAGTTGGGCAATGAGCGAAGGTTTCCGGTGCCGGACGTTTACTAAGAAAATACTATAAAGAGAATGGGGGTAAGAAGGCTATTTGATATTCAGTTATTGGAAGGCTTTTAATTTCACGGGATTAGTAACAGAGAGACACAGGACGGAGTCCTGCGCCTGATGGGCGTTTATTAAGAAAACACTATAAAGAGAATGGGCGGTAAAAAGGCTTATTTAATATTCAGTTATTGGAAGGCTTTTAATTTCATGGGATTAGTAACAAAGAGACACAGGACGGAGTCCTGCGCCTGATGGGCGTTTACTAAGAAAACACTATAAAGAGAATGGGTAAAAAGGCTTATTAATATTCAGTTATTGGAAGGCTTTTAATTGCACGGGATTAGTAACAAAGAGACACAGGACGGAGTCCTGCGCCTGATGGG
>JBDSAP010000235.1:0-5869 GCA_039922055.1 Ferruginibacter sp. | reverse complement strand
TGGCAGCATCAACATCATTCCACAGGATATTGGAAGAGTAGTGTTGAATTTATTGACCAATGCTTTTTATGCGGTGAATGAAAAAAAACAACAGCAGGTTGAAGAGTATGAACCCGCCGTTTCAATCAGTACAAAGAAGACGGGCAATAAAATAGAGATAAGGATTGAAGACAACGGCAATGGCATTCCACAAAATATTGTAGATAAGATCTTTCAACCATTCTTCACCACCAAACCAACGGGCCAGGGAACTGGATTAGGATTGAGTTTGAGTTATGATATTGTAACTAAAGCACACGGAGGAGAATTAAAAGTGGAGACAAAAGAAAGAGAAGGCTCAATATTTAAAATAGTACTGCCTGCATAAATAGTTTCGTATGATAAAAGATAAAGAAGCTTTATTGAATTATTCATTGGACAGAATTTACAACATTGCATTTGGCCTGGAGTCAGACGAAATGCTGGAGGAATACTTTGCAAAAAAAATAATGGTACTGGGAACAACTGCCGACGAAAAAATTACCACGCTTGAAGGCCTGCGTATATTAATTAAGCATCAAAAGGAACAGAGCGAGGGATTAGAATTGAGCTATGTACGACAAGCCGTGTACAGGGATATGGTTGCAGAGGATAATGTTGCTGTTGTTGTAGACGATGTATTGACCACTATTAAAGTGAATACCGACACCATACATTTTGTTGTACGATCTTCTGCGATTCTTGAATTTGAGCATAAAAAATGGATGCTGGTTCATTGGCACGCATCAAAAGCAGAAGCGGCAGAATCAGCGGTAGACACATTTGGAATTTACGAGTGGAAACAAAAAGCAGAAGCACTTGAAAAACTGGTAGCGGAAAGAACAGCAGATCTTGTAGAAAAGAACCGGGAACTTGAAATAGAAGCAGCCTTAGAAAGAGTAAGGGCAAGAGCAATGGCCATGCAAAAAGGTGATGAACTGGGAGATATCTCATTTGAATTGGTTAATCAAGTTCAGTCCCTGGGCGTTGCTACCTGGCATTGTGCATTCAATATTTATGATGAAGATCAAAATAGTTCAACGGAATGGGGCAGTAATGCCGGGGGCACTTATCCCACATACAAAACTCCAAGAGAAGGTATTTTTCTTCGCTATTACGAGATTGGACAAACAGGCGAAACACTACATACAGAGATAATTGGAGAAGATAAATGTGCGGATCATTATGCGTGGTTATGCACTTTGCCCGGGGTAGGAGATGAACTGATTAAACTCAGAGATGCCGGGCTTTCTTTTCCGACATCGCAAATTGACCATGTCGCGTATTTTAAATATGGCTATTTACTATTCATCACTTATGCCCCGGTACCGGAAGCTCATGAAATTTTCAAACGTTTTGCGCAAATCTTTGAACAGGCCTACACCCGTTTTCTCGACCTGAAAAATGCGGAAGCACAAGCAAAAGAATCCCGGATTCAACTGGCATTGGAAAGAGTGCGGGCAAGAACAATGGCCATGCAGCATAGCAATGAATTGTTGGATGCAGCTACCTTATTATTTCAACAGGTGCAGGCATTGGGTGCCCAATCCTGGAACTGTGGATTTAATATTTGGGGAGAAGAAAAAAAATATGCAATTGCCTGGAATGGTACGAAAGATGGATTCGGCCGTCCCTTCAAATCTAATAGCTCTGAAGATGTTTTCCTCAATTTTTACGAAGCGTCACAAAGAGGCGAAAAATTATATGTAGCGGAAATGGGGGGAGAAGAACTCGAACATCATTACAGCTATCTCTCAACAGTACCCGGCGTAAGTGAAACATTAGCAGAATTGAAGGCGGCAGGTGTTGCATTGCCAGCTTTTCAAATTTTTCACATCGCTTATTTTACACAGGGCTACCTGATGTTTATTACCTACGAGCCGGTGCCGGAATTATGGGATGTTTTCAAACGCTTTGCACAGGTATTTGATCAAACCTATACCCGTTTTCTAGATCTGCAGAAAGCAGAAGCACAGGCAAGAGAAGCAAAGATCGAAACTGCATTGGAAAGAGTTAGAAGCAGATCCATGGCCATGCAAAAAAGTGAAGAGTTAAAAGAAGTGATCCAGGTTGTGTATGAGCAACTCGTTCATTTGAATGTCAATACGGAACATGCTGGTTTTGTAATGGATTATAAACTAAGGGATGATCGTCTCATTTGGGTAGCCGGCAAGCGTGGGATTCCTTCGCAGCTAACTATACCATATTTTGATTGTGAGTATTACAATCGTTTTAATGAAGCAAAAGAAAAGGGAGAGGATTTCTTTGCTACCAACCTGGGTTTCGAAGACAAGAATAATTTTTACCGGGAACTCTTTAAATATATCCCCGGGTTACCTGAAGATGAAAAGGAATTTTATTTTACCTGCCCTGGTCTTGCCATATCGACTGTATTATTAGAGAATGTTGGCTTGTACATCGAAAATTTTGAAGGCATTCCTTATTCAGATGAAGACAACGCAACGCTCATGCGTTTTGGAAAAGTGTTTCAGCAAACCTATACCCGTTTCCTCGATCTGCAAAAAGCAGAAGCACAGGTAAGGGAATCACAAATTCAATTGGCATTGGAAAGGGTTCGTGCAAGAACAATGGCGATGTACCAGTCAACCGAACTTGCAGAGACATCGTCGGTTTTATTTCAACAAATAAAAGATCTGGGATTTGAAACCTGGTCGTGTGGATTTTGTATCTGGTCAAAAGATGATCTCGTGGAAGTATGGATGGGCGCCGATTCCGGGGGCTTATTGCCACCAATGATGATTCCTTATAAAAGAGAACCTACGCACCACGAGATACACAAAGCTTCATTACGTGGAGATGCTGTGCATGAAAAAGTTTGGGAAGGAGAAGCACTGGAAGAACATTATGAATATTTGCGATCAATCCCTTCTGTTGCATCAGCCATTGTGGTATTAGAAAAATCCGGGTTATCACTTCCTTCCCGGCAGTGTTACTATGTTGGTTTTTTTAAACAAGGTTACCTGCTGTTGATTACAAAAGAACCGAATGCAGAAATGCATGGCTTAAGTAAACGATTTGCTGCTGTGTTTGAACAAACCTATACCCGTTTCCTTGATCTGCAAAATGCAGAAGCCCAATCAAGAGAAGCAAGGATTGAGGCAGCATTGGAACGCACCCGTACACAGAGCATGATCATGCAGCATTCAAAAGAGTTGGATGATACCTTACGAGTTTTTCACGAACAGGTTCAAATGCTTGGTATCAATTCAGCATTTTCTTTTTTATGGCTGCCGGATGAAGAGAAAGACAAACACATATTTTGGGCTATCTGGCAAGAGAATGAAAACGGTTCAGTCGTTTTTAGAAATAAAGCCATTAATTATCCGCTTGACAGAAATGAGCCTGCTACTAAACAATGTCTTATTGATTGGAAAAGTGATGAACAGGTTCATTCATACGCTGTGCCGCCCGAAGGAGTAAAAAATTATTTTGCTGCATGGCAGGAATTGATCGATGGCGTTGAAACATTAAAGCCTGAACATTTTCGTAACGGACTATTTTATATAGAAGCCTTTATGAAATACGGTTGCTTTGGTGTAATGATGGAAACTGATTTAAATGAAAGCGAAAAAAAGATACTTGGTCGCTTTGCAATTGAATTTGAACGTACCTATACCCGTTTTCTCGACCTTCAAAAAGCGGAGGCGCAGGCAAGGGAAGCAAAGATAGAAGCGGCATTGGAAAAAGTAAGGTCAAGAGCTATGGCTATGCAGAAACCCGGCGAATTGATTGAAGTGGCGCAGTTGCTTCGCAAAGAAATGGGTTTGCTCGGCGTGGAGGAATTGGAAACAAGTTCCATCTATATACATAATGAAGCAACCGGCACAACCGAATGCTGGTATGCCATCCAGGATCAGCAGGAAAAGAAACTGGTGGCCGATCACATGACTATTGTTTTGAGTGATACCGCAGTGGGAAGGCAGATGCTTGAGTTTTATAAGTCCAATGAAAAACAGGTGTCGATTGTTATGCAGGGAGAAGGCAGGAAGGAATGGATAAACTATTGTGCTGACCATTCAAAAGTATTGGTTGGATTTTACGGAGATGATATTCCCGACCGCACTTATCACTTGTATAAGTTCTCAGGCGGGTACATGGGCGCCGCATCACCTGGTGAAATATCAGCGGAAAGCAGGGATCTGCTGAAGCGGGCTACAACCGTTTTTTCATTGGCTTATACCCGGTTCAGTGATCTTAAACTGGCCGAAGCGCAGGCAAGGGAAGCACAGGTGGAAGCAGGGCTTGAACGGGTGCGAAGCAGAACATTGGCTATGCAAACAAGCAATGAACTGGCAGAGACCGCGGCCGTACTTTTTAAACAATTGATCGGCCTGGGTATTGCGCCAAACCGTTTATACATCGGCATCATAAAAGACGAAAGCGAAATTATTGAGTTCTGGATAACAGATGAAGATGGTACAAAAGTAAGCACGCAGTTTATAGGAAATGCCGGCAGGAATATCTCCATGCAAAAAATGTACAACGCATGGAAAGATCAAAAGAAGTCCATCACCATTGATATGTATGGAAGCGAACTGGAAAATTATTTTCAATACCTGGCCGATGAATTGAATGTTCCTTTTAAACAGGGGCGTTCGCAAAAAAGAAGAGTACAAACCGTTGCTTATTTCTCCAAAGGTTTTATCGGCATTGCCTCTCCCGATGAACAACCCGAAGCAACGACCTTTTTACTGGAACGTTTTGCGGCTGTATTCAATCTCACTTTTACCAGGTTCAATGATCTGAAAATTGCCGAAGCACATGCAATCCAGGAGAAAGAAGATTTAATAAAACTGCAAACAGAAAAGAAAAGGGCCGAAGATGCGCTCAATGAATTAAAATCTACCCAAACCCAACTTATTCAATCAGAAAAAATGGCAAGCCTCGGTGAGCTTACCGCTGGCATTGCGCATGAAATTCAAAACCCATTAAATTTCGTTAATAATTTTTCTGAAGTAAGTAAAGAGTTATTGGAAGAAATGAAAGCGGCAATGGACAATGGCGATGCCGCTGATGCAAAAGATATTGCTGATAACGTAATTCAAAATTTGGAAAAAATAAATCACCACGGCAAAAGGGCCGATGCGATTGTAAAGGGTATGTTACAACATAGCCGGAGTGGCAGTTCGGCAAGGGAACCAACGGATGTCAATGCGCTGGTAGATGAATATATCCGTTTGTGTTATCATGGTCTAAGGGCAAAAGATAAATTATTCAACGCTGCCATTAAAACAGAATTTGATGCAAGCCTTGAAAAAATAAATATCGTACCGCAGGATATTGGAAGAGTTGTTTTGAATTTATTGACTAATGCATTCTATGCAACCAGCGAAAGAAAAAAGCAAGGCACGATAAATTATGAACCAACTGTTTCAGTAAGTACAAAGAAGACTGTTAACGGTGTAGAAATTAAAGTTGCTGATAATGGCAATGGTATCCCTCAAAAAGTACTCGATAAAATTTTTCAACCGTTCTTTACCACGAAGCCAACCGGGCAGGGAACGGGACTGGGTTTAAGTTTAAGTTATGATATCGTCAAAGCACATTGCGGTGAAATAAAAGTCGAAACCAGAGAAGGTGAAGGCTCAACATTTATTATTCAGTTACCAGTTTAATTGACGGCAAACCCGGGAAAAGATGTAGACCTCACCTACACCCGGATTGTATTTTCAGAAAAAATCATAACGTTAATAGTGCCCCTGTTATGGCAGAATTAATATCTCCGGGTTTGCTATTGGCAAACCCGGAGAAACAACAAGTTAAACTTAACAACCAACCACAAGTTCATAAAGACAGGCTCATTTATTTAAATATAAATCCAATATGGGCC
>JBDSAP010000234.1:0-26483 GCA_039922055.1 Ferruginibacter sp. | reverse complement strand
TTAACCCCGGTATTTAGACCGTTCACATTTCTAATGGCACCAAGGCCAGGAATATTCGTTGCAATGTTTGAAAGTACTGGATGGTTTTTAAGGGCAACCATAGTGCCTGTTGTTAAACTATAAACCTGATGATTTGCCAGCGCAGATAAAAAAGTCCGGAAACGTTGTAATAAATATGCGTCATAAGGTACGACCCTGGTTGTTGTTACATTGCTGATTGGGTCTGTGAAGGAATAGGTCGTAACACCTGCTTGTAAAGCTATGTAAGGAGGTTCTACAGAGTATGCCCCAAACAGAATGGTTAGTTTTTTATTTATGGAATCCAGTCTATGAATGATGTGGTCTATTCCTGCATAGTTATAAACACCCTGTGCTGTTTCTATATCCGGCCAGCTTGTACGCCAAACAAAACCATCAACAAATGAATAGCTTCTTATGTTTGAATCGCGGTAAGCACCTTGATTGTTGTCTAATACGTAAATTCCTGTAGGCTGTGCAGAAAGAAAAATGTAATGGGTAAGTAAAATGAATAGTAGGGGGAAAGTTTTTCTCATATTTTTTCTATCGGACTGTTGCTTTAGAGCAAAGTTTAAAAACTACTTTTTTATGGAGACCCAAATTATTGAGCTGACTGTCAACTTGCAGCAATACTTGTGTTGTTTGCCGTTCTTTGTCTGTCCACTAATTGCTGATTAATTTTTTAAAGTCTTTGTCACTAATTTCTTTCAAATTTAGAGTTAGGTTTTGTCCTTTGGTAATTGTCAAGTCAGTTGAATATGCAAATACTTTTTCGTCTTTTACAGTATATGCAATTAACCTTGCTTTGTAACCAACTGGCATATTTCCAAACTGCGGTGATTTGTCAGAATAATAGTATGCCTGAATTACGCTGTTTATGTCTTTGAATACTAAATAAACATTTGCATTTTTAATACTGTCTTGGGGATTGAAACTTGCATATAAATCTGTTTTGTCTTCTACTTCTAAAAACCTATCACAATTAATCCAACCTAATTTAGCAATGCCAATTTCATCATAAACTTTTTGGCTCACAATATAGTTTTTTCGTTGCTGGATATTTCTTTCCTTTTCCTCTGGTGTAGGATTGTAGCCACTATCAACATAATCCATTATTGCCTCTATGTCTGATTTGCGTTTTGTTTTTATTGCGTCAGTAGCAGGTTGAGTATTTGCAGGTGGTTGTGTGGTCTTGAAAGTTTCAGTTGCTTTTTGCCAATTAATTTGTTCTAAGTCATTTCTTTGTCCATAGAAAAGTGCCATTTCTTTGTCTGATAATTTTGGGAATTGAACACTAAGAGTTTTGCCCTCTTTTAATTTTAATTGTTCTCCATTTGAAGTCATACCAATAAAATATGCACCACCTGAAACAAGTAGTTTTCCATCAGAAACAGTTTGAGCATTTGTTCTTAGTAATTGTCTTTGATTAGTCAGTTCTTTTAATTCTACTTCTATATTTTGCCCTAAAGGTTTGCCACTTTCAGTAACAAGGTCATTTGGATTGATTGAAATTTTCGTTCCTTTTCGTCCTGTTACAACGCTTGGTTTGTCAGCAGAAACTTTAATTAATTGTGAAGGTTCTTCGTATTTTTTTAAAGCGTCATTAAGTTTTGCAATGTCCGCTTTGTCATTTTTAGAATTGTTTTGGTCTGCATTATCTTCTGTCGCTTTAGGATTATTACAACTGCTGATAAAGAAACAAACTGAAATAAAAACTGTCAATGTTTTTGTCATAGTATAATGTCGGTTTGAATGGCACACAACGTTTGTATTTTCGCAAGTCTAATTTAAAACCTGCGGCAATACAGCTAAAATAAGTCCAATTTGTGAAAGTATATTACTGTTCGGAAAGTATGTGCCTCCGTGGCTGGTGTACTCAAATTAAAATGCTCGCCCCTGTAGACGTCTATCACCGGCCACTGCTTACAATTGAATACTTTGTCAAAAGCAATTCAAACTCATACATACTTTTTTCGTGGGGCAGATGAATACCTATATTCTGCTGGTCGTTTGTATAAGGCCATGTGGTTGATTCAAATGCATGTAACTTTTGCTGAGGTCCGTGTATGATTTGCGATGAGTTTTGTATTTGAAATCTTTGCCTGCGTTTTTTTGTGAGCGAACTCATTTCGCGACAGGCCGGTGAAGGACACCGGCCCCCGGAGAGTATAATGGTTCGCCGATACCAACTGCGGAAGCACGAAGGCAAACAAGCTATACCATCTTTGATAGTTATACCCAATAGCGGGCTACAGTTACACCTATACAATAGCAGTTACCCTACAACGTATGCGCTTAACACCGAGTACCAAAAATGCCCCGATAACAGCTTTTTATTTCGGGGTTCTTTTTTTTTGCATTTCTTCTACTCGGATAAATGTTGTGCGCTGTTTCATTCTCATTCTAGGTAACGAAAAAGTTACCCAAAAGTTTTGTGGTAACGAAAATGTTACCTATATTTGAAAAAAACTAAAAGGAGAGCGATATATGTACAGTAAAATTAAAAGTAGTGAAAGTCAAGGAGTTAGTAAGAGAACTTAATGAGGATGGTTGGGTAAAAAAGGAACAAAAAGGGAGTCATCTTCAATTAGTTCATCCCACAAAAAAAGGCAAAGTAACAGTACCAATTCATGGTGGGGATATTCCCAAAGGAACATTAAATGCTATTCTGAAACAGGCGGGGTTAAAATAGTCCCCCTTTCAGAAAGAAAATAAAACTAAATCATGAGTCATTAAAAAAAATCATGTCTAATCAACAAAAACTCCAATTGATTTTGGAGAAGGAAGGTAGCAAAATATGGGGCCGTGTATCGGTGGACGAAAATCTTGTCTTCGATTCAGCTACTACCTTGCAGGCTCTTGAAAAGAAACTTAAAAAGACATTAAAGGATTTCGAAGGCTTGGAGGAAGTCCAATTTGAATATGCCTATGATCTTACATTTTTTTTTGAACAATTTGATTTTCTTAATCAATCAAAAATTGCAGAATTAGCAGGGATCAATCCAGGCTTAATTAGACAATATTCCTCCGGTCATAAACAACCTTCGAAAGAACAGGTTACAAAAATTGAAAGTGCGATACGAGAATTAGCTAACAAACTAAAATCTGTGCAGCTTTCGACAAAATCTTATGCCAGATAAATAGCTGACTATTTATCTGGAAAGGCCTTTGAGAAAAGGTCTTTTTCATTTTATTTTCCCTAGTCTTGAACTGGTTAGAAAATTGCACACAACGTTTGTATTTTCGCAAGTCTAATTTAAAACCTGCGGCAATACAGCTAAAATAAGTCCAATTTGTGAAAGTATATTACTGTTCGAAAAGTATTTTGATAGAGCATACTTTCCGGCAATATTTGTCCTTTTTAAGAGTAAGCGATAGCGTGTATGCGTGCCAGATATCCGCGGGTTTTGACACAGTACGATCGCAAAGAACCCCGCCTGGAGACTTTTGGCATTAAGAGCGCTGCGATGGGCAATTGTTCATTGCAGAAGCTGTCAGCCGGCTTTCCAGTGGAGATTCACACACACGGGTAAGCGGCAGACGCGGGGTGAAATTCCTCTTGCTCACTCTACTACCGGAAGGCTTTTCCTTACAATGTTATTTCCGAAAGTTTAGGGATGTTACAGTTAGCCAATAAAGCTTTTACTTTGTCGATGTATGGCTGAAGTGTTTGGTGTTTGTTATCTAAAGCTAAAAGAATTATGAATTTAAGATCAAACTTATGAATGCTTTGTTGATGTTTTAAATTCTTGTCCAAAGTCAAGAAAATATCGAAATCGTTAAATGTGGCCAATCCCAAGAGTTCACCATTCTTTTTACCAAGCCATCCCATGTCCTTAACAGTTGATATTTCAAAACTTTCGCCAAAGTCATATTTGAGCTTTGTTGGTAGATTTTCGTCAAGCAAAATTTTCATTCAAGATTTTTTCAGAGGTTAGCGTCTTACTGGCCATATCCAAAACTTGAATTGCTAAATCTTTATTGACTGATGGGAAATTGTCTAAAAATTCATCTAAGGTCTCTCCAGATTCGATGTAGTCAAACAGTGATTGAACTGGAACTCTTGTGCCTGTAAAAACTGGAGTTCCTCCCATTGTTTCCGGGTCTATATTAATTGCACCATAGTTCATAACGTAAATTTCGATAAAGTTACAAAAAAATGAATAGGCCAATTAGATAGCTGTCTGCCTAATTTAATCATTCATTAATACCTTAATTTAGTTCCCTGGTATTCTGTTGAAATATCTTCCACTTTATTTGTTGTAAAACTTTCAAACACATTCTCATTTTGAGAGTTATTAAATGATACGCAGATACAACGAAAGATATAATGAGGCAACATAGGTAATGAGATAATATCAGTAAATAACTGGTCATTTTAGGTTAATTAAAAGAAACTGGCCGGTTTACTTTTGTATCAAATTCTAAAACGAATCTATATGAGCACAGTAAAATGGCAAGGCGTTTATCCGGCGCTGCTTACTCCCTTTAAAAATGATGACACGATCGATTTTAAAATGTTCGAAAAAAACCTGGTTGCACAGATGGACGCAGGTATTGAAGGAGCAGTATTGGGAGGTTCGCTCGGAGAGGCAAGCACCCTCACAAAAGATGAGGTAAAATTATTATTGATCTGCGCCAAAGAAGTTGCAGGTGATAAAATTCCCATCATTGTAAACATAGCAGAACAGGCTACGAGCGAAGCAATAAAAGTCGCGACCGAAGCCGAGAAAAATGGTGCAGATGGCTTAATGCTTTTGCCTCCCATGCGGTATAAGGCAGATAGCAATGAGACCGTAATATATTTTAAATCTGTTGCTGCAAGTACTTCATTGCCCATCATGATCTATAACAACCCTTATGATTATAAAATTGAAGTAACCCTCGATATGTTTGAGAAACTTTCCAAAGTGCCTAACATACAGGCCGTGAAAGAATCAACAAGAGATGTTACAAATGTTACCCGGATGGTCAATCGGTTTGGTGACCGTTATAAAATTTTATGTGGCGTTGATACCCTGGCATTAGAAGAGCTTGCATTGGGAGTGGATGGTTGGGTAGGTGGATTGGTGGATGCATTTCCTGCTGAAACAGTTGCCGTTTATCGCCTGATGAAAGCAGGCCTTTACAAAGAGGCTCTTAAAATTTACCGTTGGTTCCTTCCAGTTCTTGAATTAGATATCATGCCTAAACTGGTGCAGTATATTAAACTGGCTGCAACACAAACAGGCTTGAGCACTGAGTTCGTGAGAGCGCCTCGTTTGATATTAGAGGGCACTGAAAGAGAGCGTGTATTAAAAATTATTACAGACGCGATCGAAACAAGACCTGAACTTCCGGATTATTTGCAAATTCAACAATTGGCAACAGTTGAAACGGCATAGATGCGATAACTGTGAATGACCATTATACTGCACAAGGATAAATTAATGACCGGGTATTTTGGTCCTCATTGATAAAATGTACAAGAGTGCGAATGACCATTATGCTGCGCAGGTGATCAATTAGTGACCTGGTATTTTGCTCCTCATTGATATAATGCACAAGAGTGCGACGCCAATGAAGCTTAATTGAAAAACTTATGCCGGGTCAAAAAAAATTGCTTATTATTTTATCCCTTGTTTTATTATATAATTAAAGCATGACCCCAAAGAAATTCTTTTGTATAGATGCCCATACCTGTGGTAACCCGGTGAGGCTGGTTGCGGGAGGCGGCCCATTTTTACAGGGCAGCGATATGAGTGAAAAGCGCCAGCATTTTTTGAAAGAATACGACTGGATAAGAAAGGGCTTAATGTACGAACCCCGCGGTCATGATATGATGAGCGGAAGCATTTTGTATCCGCCACATGATCCTGCTAATGATGTGGCAGTATTATTTATAGAAACCAGCGGCTGTTTACCTATGTGTGGTCATGGCACTATCGGCACAATAACTATTGCGATTGAAGAAGGTTTGATCACACCGAAAGTTCCTGGTGTCATCCGCATGGAAGCGCCGGCCGGCCTCGTACTGATCAGTTACAAACAAGAAGGTAAAAAAGTAAAAAGCGTAAAGCTCACGAATGTAGCATCGTTCCTCGAGCAGGAAGGCTTAACGGCTGAATGCCCCGAGCTGGGAGAACTTGTTTTTGATGTTTCCTACGGCGGTAATTTTTACGCCATTGTAGATGTGCAAAATAATTTCAAAGGAATTGAGCATTACAGCGCAGACAAATTAATTGCATGGGCGAGGGTATTACGGGCAAGGATAAACGAAAAATATACATTCGTTCATCTGGATGATCCAACCATCAACGGTTGCTCACATATATTATGGACGGGAGCGGCGCTCAATCCAGCGTCAACCGCACGCAATGCGGTGTTTTATGGGGATAAAGCCATCGACCGCAGTCCATGTGGCACGGGTACTTCGGCACGTATGGCGCAATGGTATGCGAAAGGCAAGCTAAAAAAAGGGGATCTTTTTATTCACGAAAGTATTATCGGTTCCACCTTTACCGGCACCATCGAAGAAGAAACAACCATTGCAGGCAAACCAGCTATCAGACCCGGGATTGAAGGCTGGGCGAGAATATTCGGTTACAATACCATCTCCATTGATGAAGAGGATGACCCATACGCACTGGGCTTCCAGGTTTTATAATTTTCTTTAAAGCAGCGATAGAATAAGTTTATGAAAGCAGTGGTAATTGGCGGCGGTATCATCGGTTTAAGTTCTGCTTACTACTTACAACAAAGTGGGTGGGATGTTACAATACTGGATAAAACAGATATTTCTGATGGTTGTTCTTATGGAAATTTAGGAATGATTGTACCCAGTCATTTTGTTCCATTGGCTGCACCAGGAATGTTGTCGCAGGGAATAAAATGGATGTTCAACAGCAGGAGCCCGTTTTATGTTAAACCCTCTTTCAGTTTTGATCTCTTGTCGTGGGGATTGAAATTTATGAAAAGCTCAAGTCAGCAAAATGTCGACAAATCCGCTATACCACTTAGGGATATAAACCTGCTAAGTAAACATCTGTATGAAGAGCTGTCGGGGCTTCCCGGTTTTGATTTTGCCCTTGAAAAAAAAGGCATCCTGATGTATTACAAAACGGCGAAAGTGGAGGAGGAGGAAGTACATCTTGCAGAGAAGGCCCGCACTCTCGGTTTGGATGTAACTGCATTAAGTAAGGACCAGGTACAAAGTTTGGAGCCCGAAACTGAACTGGATATTCTTGGAGCAGTTCATTATAAGTGCGATGCTCATCTTTATCCCAATAAATTAATTCCGCAGTTGATCGCTTTTTTAAAAGCAGCCGGTGTAGTTTTTAAAACGGGAAATGCTGTGGAAAGGATCAATACAAAGGCAGGCAAAATTAAAAAAGTAATTACGGCAAATGGTGAATACGAAGCAGATACAGTTGTAATGGCAGCAGGTTCCTGGCTGCCGCAGTTGACCCGAATGGCTGGCATAAATATTCCTTTGATGCCTGGAAAAGGATATTCTTTTACACACGACCACCCGGAAAAAAAATTAAATGTGCCTGCAATTTTATGCGAAGCAAGGGTTGCAATTACACCGATGAACGGGCACATGCGTTATGGCGGCACCATGGAAATTGCACCCGTAAATGATAAAATAAATTTAAACAGGGTAGAAGGTATCGTGAGGTCTGTTCCAAAATATTTTCCCGGAATACAATTGGCAATGCCCGATAAAAAAGATATATGGTTTGGCTTCAGGCCCTGCTCGCCGGATGGGTTGCCTTACATTGGCTATTCAAGAAAAATAAGTAACCTGGTCATTGCAGGAGGGCATGCGATGAGTGGATTAAGTTTAGGTCCCGCAAGCGGGAAGATAGTGGCTGAGTTAGCAAACAGGTTGGCGCCCTCGGTGGATATTAATCGTTTCAATCCAGACAGGTTCTTATAATATTTACGTATTGATTCGCAGTATAATGGTGTTCTGATGTAAGAACCGAAAAGGTCTGCGTATTTATTTCTTCCAGTAAACTGCTTTGTAAAAATAATATACACCCAAACATTAATGTCTATGCGCAAACTAATCTTTTTGTCCCTTCTAATTGTCGGTGCTTCATTTTCCTTGTTTGCCCAAATGAACAAAGATTATGTTCCGTGCAATGATATGCCGAACATCATACAAAACTATTATGCTGATGTTACGGCGCTGAACAGGATTTATATAGTAAATGGCTCTCCTGAAAAAAGAGAGCGTTATAAAAAGCTTGCTACCGATTATATTGACAGGTTGGGTAAGCTGTCCTTTACGTCTCTGCCGCAAGGTTGCCAGGCCGACTATGTATTGTTTAAAAGAGATCTTGAAGAAACAGTTTTCGAGGGAGGTACAGAGGCCAAAGAATATGCAGCAGTGGAGCAGTGGTTTCCATTCGTTGATTCCATCTATGCGCTGGAAAAAATACGCCGCCGTGGAGGCAACGTTGATGGCAAAAGCATAGCTGCTAATTTCTTTAAAATAAATAAAGAACTGGAACAATTGCAGAAGAAGCTGGAAACTGATAAAAGCATTACCGTAAACAAAAGCCGCCGTGCTTCGTTCATAATAAATGGCTTGCAGGCTGCCGCTAAAAATGTATTTACTTTTTATAATGGATATGATCCATTGTTCACGTGGTGGGTGCCCGATAATTACCGGCTGCTGGATAGTTCTTTAGCAGCCTATGCCAAGATGTTCAAAACTGTTGGTGATAAAAATGCACCCAATAAAGATTCAAGTGGCATCGTCGGCTTTCCTATTGGGCGGGATGAAATAGTACGCCAACTAAAGTATGAGCTCATTCCTTATTCGCCTGAAGAATTAATACAGATCGCTAATAAAGAATTTGCCTGGTGCGATAAGGAAATGTTGAAGGCCACGGCCGAGACGGGCTTTGGCACTGATTGGAAAAAAGCGATGGAAAAAGTAAAGCAAAGTTTTGTGCCCGCCGGTGAGCAGGCCGCAGCGATGGTTAAACTTTATGATGAATCAATTGCTTTTTTAAAAACAAAAGACCTCATCACTATTCCACCACTTGCAGAGGAAACCTGGCGCATTGTAATGATGTCACCAAAACAGCAATTACTAAATCCATTCTTTTATGGTGGTGAAGAATTTTCTGTTTCTTATCCCACCAATACCATGGATTACGATGCAAGGATGATGAGCATGCGTGGCAACAATCCACATTTTTCAAGGGCCACCGTGCACCATGAATTAATAGCGGGACATTACCTACAGCAGTTTATGAATGAGCGGGTAAATACTTACCGAAATTATGGAACTGCATTTTGGACAGAAGGCTGGTCCTTGTATTGGGAAATGGCATTGTGGAACGAAGGGTTTCCGCAATCACCGGAGGATCGTATCGGCATGTTGTTTTGGCGCATGCACCGTTGTGCACGGATCATATTTTCACTCAACTATCACATGGGTAAATGGTCGCCGCAACAGTGCATTGATTTTTTAGTAGATCGTGTTGGACACGAACGTGCCAATGCTGAAGGCGAAGTGCGCCGTTCATTTGTAGGCGGTTACAATCCTTTGTACCAGGTGGGTTACATGATCGGCGGCTTGCAATTAATGTCGCTAAGAAATGAACTCGTTAGTGCGGGAAAGTTTACCCCTAAACAATTTCATGATGCCGTTATGCATCAAAACAGCATGCCCATTGAGATGCTGAGGAATATTTTATTGGCCCTGCCGATAAATGAGCAATACGAGCCAAAATGGAAATTTTATAAATTACCGTGAGCTGACAATGGACAATGGCCAATGGTCAATGGTCAATGGTCAATGGGGGCACACTAACTTCCCAGGCGAGTCCTGCTACCGACAGTCTTTGTATTTGAATACTTCATTGGCAGAGACTCGCCTGAGAATAAAAATTACCGTGAGCTGTCAATGGTCAATGGTCAATGGTCAATGGTCAATGGGGGCACACTAACTTCCCAGGCGAGTCTCTTCACAATTAAATGTATGATACGAAAAGCTAATTTTGAAGGACTCGCCGTGACATCAGAAAAGATGTGCCGTATCAGTTGAATCAACGGCGAGTCCTGCTACCGACAGTATTGTATTTGAATACTTCACTGGCAGAGACTCGCCTGAGAATAATGATCAATGGTCAATGGTCAATCGTCGATGGTCACAGGTCAATGGTCAATAGTCAATGGTCAAAAAATTAACTTCCCAGGCGAGTCTCTTCACGATTTAATGTATGATACGAAAAGCTAATTTTGAAGGACTCGCCGTGATATCAGAAAAGAGGCGCCGCTTCATTGGAATCAACGGCGAGTCCTGCTGCCGACAGTCTTTGTATTTGAATACTTCATTGGCAGAGACTCCCCTGAGAATAAAATGGTCAACCGTCAATGGTCAATCGTCAATAATAACATATGAAAAAACACTCCGCAGTCTCCGCCTTTTTCTTATTTCTTTTTTTTGCCGGAACTACTTCCCATGCACAATCCTATGTGCCGGTATGGAAAGATATCCGTGTAAAAGTGCAGCCTGTTGCCGATATAAAAGCGTGGGCATTTAACCTACAGGATGTAAAGCTGCTACCCAGCATTTTTACCAATGCAATGCAGGCGGATGCAAATTATTTATTGAAGATAGATGCAGATAGATTGCTCGCTGATTTCAGAAAACATTCAGGCTTACAGGCAAAAGGAGAACGTTATGGAGGATGGGAGTCATCGGGCCTGGCAGGGCATACATTAGGGCACTACTTATCCGCTGTTGCTTTGCATTATGCCTCCACCGGCGATCCGGAATTTTTAAAGCGTACCAACTATATCGTTGATCAATTGGATGAATGCCAGGAGGCACGCAAAACAGGTTATATAGGAGCGATACCAAATGAAGACAGTATGTGGAATGAAGTATCGAAAGGCCATATCCGCTCCAGGGGATTTGATCTGAACGGTGCATGGTCACCCTGGTACACTGTTCATAAAATAATGAGCGGCCTGCTTGATGCATATCTCTATTGCAATAATTCAAAGGCGTTAAAAGTAAATAATGGAATAGCAGATTGGACGGGAACGATCACCGGCAACCTTCCTGATTCGCTCATTCAAAAAATGCTCGTTACAGAATACGGTGGTATGAATGATGCACTCGTAAATACTTATGCATTTACAGGCGATAAAAAATACCTCGATCTGTCTTACAGATTTTATGACCGGAGGATCATGGATTCACTTGCGGCTGGTACAGATGTATTGCCCGGCAAACATTCGAATACGCAAATACCAAAAGTGATTGGTAGCGCACGCAGGTACCAGCTTACCGGCAACGAAAAAGACAATACCACTGCCAGGTTTTTTTGGGAAACAGTCACCAAACATCATTCCTACGCAACAGGCGGTAACAGTAACTATGAATATCTTACAGCACCCGACAGCTTAAATGATAAACTCACCGATAATACGACTGAAACATGCAACACTTACAACATGTTGAAACTTACCCGTGAGCTTTTTACAACAGCGCCCTCATCCGAACTAATGGACTATTATGAAAAGGCGTTGTACAATCATATTCTTGCTTCACAAAATCACGCTACGGGTATGGTTACTTACTTTGTGTCATTGCGCATGGGTGGCAAAAAAGAATACAGTGATGAATACAATTCCTTCACTTGTTGCGTTGGCACCGGCATGGAGAACCATGTTAAATATGGGGAAAATATTTACTACCGGGGCAATGATGGAAGCCTGTATGTAAACCTTTTTATTCCATCCGTGTTAAACTGGAAGGAGAGAGGTATTACTGTAAGGCAAGAAACAAACCTACCATCAACCGATCAGTCAACCTTTACTATCACCGCTTCAAAACCAACCAGTTTTCCTTTTCGTATTCGCAAACCATCCTGGTCAAAAAATATTGTAGTCAAGGTAAATGGCGTTGTGCAAAAAGTGGCTCCTGATGAACAAGGTTATATTGTGCTGAACCGAAAGTGGAAAACAAATGATAAAATAATATTTATCACTCCAATGGATTTTTATACACAGGCCATGCCTGATAATCCGAACCGCAGGGCGGTATTTTACGGACCTGTTTTACTGGCGGGCATCTTAGGTAACAAAGAACCTGAGCCACTTGATATCCCGGTTTTTGTAACGGCAGAAAAAGATGTGAACAAATGGATAGTACCGTCAGTTGGTAAACCTCTTTTTTTTCACACAAAAAATACTACCACTAAGAAGGTTACATTGATCCCATTTAACCAAACTGCTAATGAGCACTATACGGTGTACTGGGATGTATTTACGCCGCAGGAATGGACAGTTCAACAAAAAATTTACGAAGCTAAAAAGCAACAGGAAAAAGAACTCGAAGCACACACGGTAGACGTGTTGCGCCTTGGTGAAATGCAACCTGAAAGAGACCATGAACTGGCTGGTGAAAAAACTACGACAGGTGATGAGCACAACCGTAGATGGAGAATGGCAGGTGAAGATGGTTTTATTTCTTTTAATATGAAACTGGATCCTTCAGCACTAAACACATTGGTCTGTACTTATTGGGGCATGGATAACAGGGGCAGAGCTTTTGATATTTATGTGAATGATACAAAAATCGCAACTGAAGATCTGAACAAATATAAAGGCAGTAAATTTTATGACGTCGCCTATCCCATTCCACTTGAAATAACAAAGTATAAATTAAATGCAGCGATCAAATTTGTTCCAAAGAAAAATAATTCCGCAGGGCCGGTATACGGTATTAAAATGGTGAAGGGTGATATAACGGGTTTAATTAACTCCAATTAATAAAGACTACATGAAAAAAATATTATTGTGGTTATGTATTCTTTTTTCGCTTGTTGCCACAGCACAGCAAAGAGATTATCCAATACAGCCGGTTGCATTTACGCAGGTGCATGTGAACGATCATTTTTGGAAACCAAAAATGCAGGTGAACGCCTCCATTACCATTCCGTATATTTTAAAAATGTGCCGGGAGCATGGCAGGATCGATAACTTTTTAGCTGCCGCTGGCAAGCGGGAAAATAAAGTTTGTTCGGAATTTCCATTCGATGATACGGATGTCTATAAGTGGATAGAAGGAGCTTCCTATGCATTGCAGGTAGAACCAAATCCAACCCTGTCAAAGTACCTTGATACGCTGGTTGCTATTATTGGAGCAGCCCAGGAAAAGGATGGTTATCTTTACACGTTCCGCACCATCAAACCAGCCACGCCGCATGAGTGGATAGGCAAGAAGCGCTGGGAAAAAGATTCTATACTCAGCCATGAATTATACAACTCAGGTCATTTATATGAAGCAGCTTACGCCCACTACAATGCTACCGGTAAAAGATCGTTATTGAACATTGCAATAAAAAATGCAGACCTGGTGGCGAAAGATTTTGGATGGGGAAAAATAGAAGAATACCCCGGGCACCAGATCATTGAAACGGGCCTTGCAAAATTGTACCGCATCACCGGCAATAAAAAATATCTTGACCTCGCTAAGTTCTTTCTTGATGTACGTGGCCCTAAAGGCGATACATACAACCAGGCGAATAAAAAAGTAGTTGACCAAACCGAAGCCGTGGGGCATGCAGTAAGAGCCGCATATATGTACAGCGGCATGGCAGATGTAGCAGCGCTTACGGGTGATAAAAATTATCTGGAGGCAATCGATAGAATTTGGGAAGATGTAGTGAATAAAAAATTATACATCACTGGCGGCATTGGCGCTACAGGTAGTGGGGAAGCTTTTGGAGACGCGTATTACCTGCCAAATATGAGTGCATATGCCGAAACCTGTGCAGCAATTGCGAATGTATATTGGAACAACAGGATGTTCCTGCTACACGGCGATGCAAAGTATATTGATGTGCTGGAACGCACGCTGTACAATGGTTTGCTCTCGGGCATGTCATTGAATGGCACCCGCTTTTTTTATCCCAATCCGTTGGCCTCCGTAGGTCAGCATGATCGCAGTGGTTGGTTCTCCTGCGCTTGTTGTATTTCTAACATGACACGTTTTCTGCCTTCGGTTCCCGGTTACGTATATGCGCAAAATGCCAACGACCTGTATGTAAATCTTTTTATGAGCAATAGCAGCGATATCAAACTCACTGTTGGTAAAGTAAATATTATCCAGGCAACAGATTACCCCTGGAAAGGCAAAGTAGAGATGACCATCAATCCAGAGAAGACCGGCAGCTTCACCGTACATGTGCGTATCCCCGGCTGGTCGCAACAGCAACCTGTACCGGGTGATTTGTATAACTCCATTAACACTAACAAACCGGTAACAATTGCGATAAATGGAACGCCGTACACTTACACCATTGAAAAAGGGTATGCTGTTATAAAACGATCATGGAAAAAGGGAGATAAGATATCGCTTGAACTTCCCATGGAACCACAGCGCATTTTAGCCAACGAAAAAGTAAAGGCCGACGCAGGCAGGTTTGCTATTCAATATGGCCCGGTAATATATTGCCTGGAGGGAGCGGACAATAAAGACAGCGTTGTTCAGAATATTATCATTGATAAGATGGCGCCTTTGCAGGTAAGTTACCGCGATGACCTGCTGAATGGCATCAATGTGATAACCGCTGAAGGCAGTGCCAGCAAGCGGCAGTTAAATACCAAAGAGCTGCTTACTCAAAATCAAAAAGTCACCGCCATACCATATTACGCATGGGACAACAGGGGACCGGGTGAAATGGAAGTATGGATTCCTTACACAGCCGTGGCTTCGAGGCCCATGCCGGCAGCTACTATTGCAAATACCAGTGTAATTACCAGCTCCATAAAATCGAGGTCAGTGAAAGCGATCAATGACCAGTTTGAGCCTGCCGATTCAAAAGATAATACCGTTCCTTACTTTCATTGGTGGCCAAAGAAAAATACGACCGAATGGGTAGCATACCAGTTTAATAAAGAACAGAGCGTTTCTTCCTGCAAGGTATATTGGTACGATGATGGCCCCTGGGGTGGATGCCGCATCCCTGCTGCATGGAAAATATATTATAAAAAAGAGGGCGAATGGGTACCGGCAAAAAATACATCGCCTTACGAGATAGCAGTCGATAAATACAATAGTGTAACATTCGAGCCCGTAGCAACCACAGCCTTAAAACTTGAAGTGCAATTACCTGTTGACAATGCAACCGGTATACATGAATGGATCGTTGAATAATTTTTTGTCCGGGCTGTTGATCGTGTGGCAGCATCGTTGCATCGCCCTCTTGTACGATTGAAGCTTTGGGCAACAAGCAAATCTCCAACCTTAGTCAACCTCGGAACGCATGGTACTAACGCAGCCATTTGCACCAACGGTTCTGCGGCTAATAAAAGTTTACACCTTTTAAAAAAGGTGTAAACTTTTATATAGTTCGCCCACTCTTAGCCAACCCTCATTGAAGCATGCAGCATGCTGCTTAGCAAAATTGTTCTAATGTTCCGTAGGAACATCTGGTGGGTAGAAAAACAAATTAAAGTATAAAAAGCGTTCCGTAGGAATGCATGGTGCTAACGCGGCCGTTTGCACCAAACGCTCCGTGGCTGATAAAGTTTACACCTTTTAAAAAGGTGTAAACTTTTATGTAGGCGCTATGCTCCCATAGAACTTGCACTGTTTGAAAGAACGATATATTTCCTGATCTTGACATCAATGTGCAACAACTTACTCCACGATCTCAATCTTCCTGTTGTACTCTTTTATAAACTCGCTGGGAGATTTGCCGGTGATACTTCGGAACACCCTATTGAAAGTAACCACGTTATTAAAACCGGTTTGATAGGCGATGGTGGAGATGCTCGAAAAATCGTGCGACATAATTTTCTTGCAGGCTTCATTAATGCGTACTTCATTTAAGAAATTAGTATAGGTTTTAAGCGTATGTTTTTTAAAGTACCTGCAAAAAGATTGCGGTGTTAAAAATACAACAGCAGCAATTTCCTCCAACGTAATATTCTCGGTATAATTGGTGATGGTGTATTGATAAATATCATCCATGCGCAACCCTTCAGAATCTGTGGTGTATTCAAACGATTCCGTAGATAAATATTTCCAGCCTTTTAAATTAGCAAGTAACTGCAGCATTTCTATAAAAGCCGCCAGCCGGTAACCAGCGGTGTTATTGTTAACCTTTAAAATATAATCAGAAATAATTTTTTGATTATGTTCTGATGCCTGCAGCCCAAGTTTACTGGCGTCGATAAATTTCTTTATTCCAAGCATTTCCGGGAAATCCAACATAGCGGTTAAAAATCCTTTTGGATCAAAAAAAATATTGAGAGAATGAACTTGTTTGCCACTATCTTTTTCAAAATACTCAGGGTTACTTTTAATGATGTGAGGTTGATTGGCGCCGATGATAAAAATATCGCCCGAATGAAAAGGCTGCATATAATTGCCTGCTATTAAAGTTCCCTCGCCACTGATCACCCAGGTTATCTGTGCTTCATTGTGCCTGTGAAGATGCTCGTAAAAATGCGGCAGTATATCCTCCTGCACATGAATCGAATTATCCTTCGCCACAGGAATGGTAAATTGTACAACCTTCATCTTACCAATTTAATTGATTTTTGTTTAAAAGATTGAAATGGGTAATTTTTGTTAACGATTGGTGAAGGCAGGCAAACACATATTTGACAAAAAAATTAGATTTGAGATATCTCCCGGTTGCCCCACTTAAACAGATCGGAAGACAATCCTTTTTTAAACATATTTATCTGATGATAATCAAGTTAAAGTATATCAATATCTGCCTGGTGCTTGGCTTGTTAATGCCAATATTAAAAGTAAAATCCCAGGATAAAATATTCACAAGGGCAGATACCTTAAGGGGAAGTATAAACAAAGAGCGGGCCTGGTGGGATGTATTGAGGTATGACCTGTCTTTTACGCCTGATTATAATAACAAATCTATTACCGGAAGCAATTCGATTAATTACAGGGTAGTAAAAAATAATGGCAATACAAAAATGCAAATCGATCTTAAGGATCCACTGGTGATTGACAGTGTAATTCAAAATAATATCAAGCTCGGTTTTAAAAAAGAGGGAAGTGTTTGGTACGTGGACAATGTAAATCAAAAAAAATCAACTATTCAGCAGGTAAAAATATTTTACCATGGCAAGGTACACGAAGCAATCAGGCCACCATGGGATGGAGGTTTTAGTTTTACAAAAGATTCTTTAAACAGGCCATGGATGACAGTTACCTGCCAGGGTGAAAAAGGTGCTTCGATCTGGTATCCCTGCAAAGATCATCAAAGTGACGAGCCTGATAATGGCGCTTCACTTACCATGACCGTGCCTGATACATTGGTAGCCATTGCCAATGGCCGGTTGGAGTTTAAAAAGGATAACGCCAACGGAACGACAACTTATAAATGGGCAGTAGTAAATCCAATTAGCAACTATTGCATCATCCCTTATATTGGAAAATATGTAAACTTCCAGGAAACTTACAAAGGAGAAAACGGAGACCTCGATCTTAATTACTGGGTATTAGATTATAACCTGGAAAAGGCAAAAAGTTATATGCCGTCCGAGGTACATAATATGCTCAAGTCTTTTGAATATTGGTTTGGCCCTTATCCTTTTTATGAAGATGGCTACAAGCTGATTGAAACCTCTAACACCGGCATGGAACACCAGAGTGCAGTATCATACGGTAACTGGTACAAGCCGGGTTACAGAGGTAGGGATGGCTCCGGCACGGGATGGGGAATGAAATGGGATTTTATTATTGTGCATGAAAGCGGTCACGAGTGGTTTGGCAATAATATCACCACCAAAGATTTGGCTGATATGTGGGTGCATGAAGGCTTTACGAATTATAGCGAAACGCTTTTTACAGATTTTATTTTTGGCCCAACTGCGGCAAACGAATACAATGCAGGTATCCGAAGGGGAATAAGAAATGATAAACCAATAATACCAACCTACGGAGTAAATGCACAGGGCAGTGGAGATATGTATCCCAAAGGCGGCAATCTGCTGCATAGTATCCGGCATAGCATAAACAATGATCAACTTTTCAGGCAGATCCTGCGAGGGCTGAACAAGGTCTTCTATCACCAAACAGTAACATCCAGGCAGGTAGAAAATTATATTTCTGAAAAGGCAGGATTTAACTACAGAAAAGTGTTTGATCAATATTTACGAACTACACAAATCCCGTCGTTAGAATTTTATTTTAATGAAAATAAAAGCAGCGTTTTCTTCAGGTACACAAACTGTGTAAAAGGTTTTAATCTTCCCATTTCATTACATACCGACAAAGCTGCTATTAAAATCTTCCCATCACAAAAATGGTCATCTGTTAAGCTATCCGGCGAGCAGGAAAGTTTGTTTAGTGTAGCGGCAGTCGAAGCAATGTATTATATCAAACCTGTGCAGGTAGGCAGGTGAATGGGCAATGGTCAATGGTGAATCAATGTCGTTGCCTTTATGCCTTGTACATTTTCACGCAAAGCCGCAAAGTAATACAAGGTAAGGACGCAAAGAAAATAAAATAGACTTTGCGGCTTTGCTCCTTTTCTTTCTTTGCGTGAAACTTTCTAAAGTATGGTCAATCCTCAATCGTCAATGATCCATCGTCACCAGCATTCTTCTTCCTCCCTGCTACAGCAAAGTAATAAACCGGGATACCTGCAAGAGTTATCAGCAGGCCGGGCCAAGTGTATTTTGGTTTGTAAATTATCAGCAACACACAGAATGCCAGTCCCATTAAAATATAAATGATTGGTAGCACCGGGTAGCCAAATGCTTTGTAAGGCCTTTCTATATCCGGCCGTTTTTTACGCAGGATAAAAATGCCGCCGATAGTCAGCATATAAAAGCAAACTACCACAAAAGAGATCATATCCAGCAAGTCACCATATTTGCCGCTCAGGCTCCAGGCGCATGCAAAAATACATTGCAACCATAAGGCATACGAGGGCACCGCATATTTATTAAGTGTGCCTGCTTTGCGAAAAAATAGGCCGTCTTTGGCCATGGTATAATACACTCTTGCTCCTGCTAAAATAAGCCCGTTGTTACAACCGAACGTGGAGATCATGATCATAAAAGCAATGATGATAGTACCGGCACTTCCAAAAATAACTTCTGATGCAGCAACGCCGACCCTTTCTTTTGAAGCCGTTGCAATTTCATGTAAGGGAAGTACGGCAGTATAAACTAAATTGGTGGAGATGTAAATAAGCGTGACCAATAATGTGCCTAAAAAAAGACTGAGGCCGATGTTGCGTTTCGGGTTTTTTATTTCGCCGGCAATAAAGGTTACATTGTTCCATGAGTCGCTGCTAAATACAGAGCCCACCATCGATGCAGCCACGGCGCCTGCAGCCGCAATGGCTGTATAATCTTCGAAACTTCCATCCACATTTAGTTTATGAAGCGACCAGGCATCTTGCCAATTGGCATTCCATACGCTGCCATTGGCAACAAACAACCCAATTATAATTAATCCAAACAGGCTTAATAGCTTGGTGAGTGTAAAAGAGGTCTGAATTAATTTACCATTTTTTATACCACGGGTATTGATAAAAGTGAGCAGAACAATAACTGCGATAGATAATAACTGGGCGGGTGAAATTGTAATAAAGCCGAGATCGAAAATGATTGTTTCTTCGCTAACCTGTGGAATAATATATGCAGTGAATTTTGCGAACGCCACACCTACCGCAGCAATCGTAGCAGTTTGTATCACCGAGAAAAAACTCCACCCATATAGAAAACCGACCAGGGGATTGTAAGCCTGTTGCAGGTAAATATATTGCCCGCCTGCTTTGGGATACATCGCACTCAATTCACCATAACTTAGTGCGGCAGTGATAGTCATGAATCCTGTAATCACCCAAACTATGATGAGCCATCCGGCGCTACCGGTATTACGCATCATCTCTGCGCTCACAATAAAAATACCCGAACCAATCATACTTCCTGCAACAACCATAGTTGCATCTAACAATCCTAATGTTGGCTTAAACGATCTGTCATTCATAGTTATAAAAAGAACCAAAGTAGTAATACTTTAGTTCTCTATTAAAGATTAAAAAATATTTTTTATTTATCCCACCAAACCCTATCGGTAAGTTTTGCTGTATGCAGTGCCTGGGGGTTCGCAATTAGTTCCGACTGGGAATAGATGATCCTTCTCGGAATCTCTGATAAAGCATGAGGTACTTTTGTCAACACAGGAAAACCTGTTCTTCTCCAGTCGTTAAAATTTTCAAGCGATAAAAAATTTGCAATACTTTTTTCTTCCATGATCAGTTGAAGCGCATTGGCGGCAGTCAACACGCCACGGCTTGCGAGGTAAGTATTAGCTTCAGTAGTACTTACTCCTAACAATTTCATGTGCGCTCTTACAGCATCCTCGTATATTGGCTGGGCCGCCGCAGCATTGGATTTTATTAATGTTGCTTCTGCTTTTATAAACAATGCTTCAGCATAAGTAACAATATAAATAGGAGAAGTAGGAGAGCCATAAAAATCTCCGGGTAAAGAATAGGCATCAAGGTCTCCAAGATCAACCGCACCAATAGGCCGGCCCGTGTACAAACCAGTGGAGCTTGCTGGCGCTATCATTTTGCTGAGCCGGGGATCATTTCTTGTTTTAAAACCATCTACTAAATGCTCCGACAATACCAATGTTGAGACAGGCAAAAAAGTTAGGTAAAGGAAGTTTTCATGGCCTGCATCACCGGGGTAACTAAACCTGAGGTCATCAGCATTTGATTGCATCCCGTTTTGTAAAGCTGCTAAAGCAAGATCAGCCTGTGCTGCTGCGGTATATCCAGGAGCTTTGGTTAAATGCATATAATAGCGGGCCTTTAACGTGTAGGCTAATTTTTTCCATTTATCCATGTCGCCATTATAGAAATAGTCATCGCCACCCACAGCCTTTCCGGTCCCTTTGTTGATGTCAGCTATTCCTGCATCTAACGAGGCCTGTATACTTTTATAAATGTCTTCCTGCTTATCGTATGATGGTAAAAAGTTTGCGCTCCCCTGGAAGGCAGTTGAAAAAGGTACATCTCCCCACAA
Organism: Ferruginibacter sp.; assembly: GCA_039922055.1. GTDB lineage: Bacteria > Bacteroidota > Bacteroidia > Chitinophagales > Chitinophagaceae > Ferruginibacter. Next base: position 5,423 of record JBDSAP010000234.1, on the reverse strand, counting down.
ATCGGTTGCAACGCCAAGGCAATAGGAAATTAATATTTTCGCAATGCCGGAATATTTAAAGTTCCCGTTTGCCTCTGCTTTCTTTTTTAAGTTGTTCAGATTGTTGAGCCCGGTAACATATATATTGGTCCAATCAGCATCAAAATCAACATTATTTTGTAAGTAAGTTCCCGAGTTAGGAACAGGTTGATTGAGGGCCACATTTTGCATCCAGTGATTTACAATAACAGACGCGTTGCCTGCTGCAATATTCGAGGAGATGTCCAATTCTACCGGTGATAATATCAGGGCTTCCTGCACATCAAGCAGGCTATTTGGATCATCATTTACATCAATGAATTTTTTACAGCCGCTGTTAAAAAATAAAGAAACGGTTATAATACAAACGATAATATTTTTCATGTTGCTCATTTTAGAAATGTAGAAATAACTTACCCGGAGTGAATATTAAAAAGTAAGTTTTAATCCAAAATTCACTGTTCGTGAAGTAGGTGTTGAAAATGAATAAAGTCCCTGCGATCCGTTAGCTGAACCAAAAGAACTGGCCTCTGGATCTGAACCGGTAAAATTTGGTCTGTGTATTAAAAGATTACGACCCGTAACCACAACAGATGCAGATTTAAAAGGAGTTTTGGATAGTAGGGCGCCCCTGAAAGTGTAGCCCAATGTTACGTTGCGAAGCTTTATATAAGTGCCATCCTGTATTACAGCTTCTAAAACAGAATTCAGCCTTCTGTAATAATCTTCGGCATCAGCCATTACCGTATTTGGTTTATTATCAACTTCGCTGATGCCCTCTATTACCCTTGGCTGGCGGTTCTCTGTAACTTTTGGCATTCCATAAAAGTAGCCATACCCATCAACGTTGTTTTGTATATCGCCTCCCTTTTTCATATCAAAAAAGAAACTAAAACTCCAGTTGCGATAAGTTAAAGTGTTGGTGATACCGGCGGTCCAGTCAGGAGAAATATTTCCTAAAATTCCCTGGGTGTCATCTTTAACAGGAAGTCCGGCCGCATCAATAATTAACTGGCCCTGGGCAGTTCTTTTAAACCTGTCGCCAAATATTACACCATAAGGCTGGTCAACCATTGCCTGTGTAAAACCTATGCTAAGTTGCTTGATATCCCCGTTTAAAAAAAGTACTTTGTTGTTGATCTTGGTAAAATTGAAAACTACATCCCAATTGAAATTTTTTGTTTTAACCGGTGTAGCATTTATAAGCAATTCAACCCCCTTGGTGTTAAGTTTAGCAGTATTAACTGTAGTGCCGGTGTATCCTATGGCAGAAGAAGTTAAAACACCTTGAATGATTCCATTCGACATATTTTTATTAAAATACGAAACTTCAACCCCTAACTTATTGTTCAAAATTCTTGTTTCTAACCCTACTTCAAATTCTTTTACAAGTTCATTTTTTATGTAAGGGTTACCCAGTGTCTGGCTAAGTAAAAATCCGTTTTGTCCCTGGAATGGGAATGCCACAGTTGCAACATTAGCGGGTTCGTAGGCTGTGGTTAGCTTGTATGGGTCCACGTTATCATTACCCACTGTAGCGTAAGAAACCCTTATTTTTCCGAAATTTAAGAACGTGGAAGCGCGGGATAATAACTCAGAAAAAACAAAGCTCATAGCAGCCGATCCATAAGGATAAAAGTTTTTTTCCTTCCACAGAACAGAACTGCCATCATACCTGCCTGTTAATGAGAGGACCAGTAATTTTTTATAGTCGATGTTTGCCTGGGTATAAAAACCAACTTTTCTCTGTAATGAATGAGTCTCGCTATACGTTTGTGTAGCAGCATTTGCGAGATTATAAAAATTATCGACTGATAAACCAACGCCACGCCCCCGTGCGCTTTGACCATAGCTGGATAAAATATTATTCCCTACCAATACATTGATATCAAAATTGCCGAATTGCTTTTTTGCACTTATTATAAGGTCATGATTGAATTGCCTGAATGTGTTTGTCCGCTCTTCCAGCACTCCATTTGGATTAGCAACAGAATTGAGTGCTTCATAATATTTAAGCTGTTCCGAATAAATATCCGCCCCGACCCTCTCTGTAATAGATAGCCATTTTGCAGGATTATAAGTAAATGTTGCAACCGGTAAAAAACGATTTACATTTCCTTTTGTAAAGACATTGTCCAATGTCCAGTAAGGATTGTTACGGGAAAAGCGGAATACACGCTGTGTCCCATCGGGGTTCAAATAGGGAAGCGGATTCCATGAAATCGGAGCTGTAAATATTGTCCAGATAGGGCTCTCGAGAATATACCCTTCCGGTACCGTATGCCTTGCTGAGTTGCTGTAATTGAACTGGAAAGCAGCAGTGAATTTATCTCCGATTTTGGTATTGAATTTTGTAAATACGTTATGCCTTTTAAAATCGTTCTGCGGCACAGTACCCTGTTGATCAAAATAGGAGTAAGAGAAAAAATATCCTGAATTGGGGTTACTGCCTCCAACACTGATTGTATTGTTAGTGGTGCGGCCTGTTCTAAAGAAATCTTTCATCTGGTTGCGTTTTTCAACAGGCGCCCCGTTTACTCTCAACGTATCCATCAGGGGCCCCCAGGAACTGCTTGATTTCTGATCCTCGCCGTTATAATACACACCGCGGTCGCCTTGTGCATATTTACTTTGTACGTCAGGATAAAGCGCCTGGTCAAAGCCAAGATCGGAGCTAAGCGTGATAAGCGGTTTTTTGTACCCCGCTCCATTTTTTGTGGTAATGATCACTACTCCTCTTGCGCCGGAAGATCCGTATAATGCAGTGGCAGCGGCTCCCTTCAATACGTTTACGTTTTCAATAATGGAGGGATCTATGTCAACCAACCTGTTGCTGCCAGGCCCGGAAGCAATGGAACCTGTTTCAGAATTATCTATGGGAATTCCATCCAGCACAATGAGGGCTTCGTTCTTACCAAAGATGGAAGTGGTTCCTCGAACCACTATTCTTGCTGAACCACCTGGTGTACCTGACGAGTTGGTAATTTGTACACCAGAAACCTTACCGGCAATGGCATTCACTACATTGGGATCCTTTGCACGTAACAGCTCTTCGCTTTTCACTTCCTGCGAACTGAATGTAAGGTTTCTTTTCTCTCTTTTAATACCCAATGCGGTAACTACAACTTCTTCCAAATACCGCTCATTACGATCGAGTAAAATTTTTAGGTTTCGTTCATTGCCTAATGATAATTCAGTGGCTCCGTACCCAACTACTGTTACTGTAATGGAAGCATTTTCCTTTGCCATTATTTTAAAACTTCCATCCGGGCCTGAGGTGGTAGTGGTCGCTGAATTTTTAACTTTGATCGTAGCGTCAGGAATGGGATTACCGGTGCGATCACTAATTTTTCCAGTGTATTCACTTTGAGCATTAACAGTAATGCAGCAGCAGATCAAAAGAATAAAGGTGAAAATATTTTTACTCATAGCAGTTAGTTTTTAAACAAGAATGTTTTGTAAAAGAAAGAAGTAGCAGGTAATAGTATATGCAAGCTACAAGTTGTAAAATCAAGCATTTTGATTTCTATTAACCAGTATTTTACAAATATTAACCTTTATTAAAAGAGTAGGCTGCATCACGGGATGAATGCGATTAGGCTTTAACGATTGCGGTTTTGCAGACAGCGAGATGTATCTACGTGCTTGCAAAAATTACATTATCTACAAATGATTATGGGAATGTTATTAATTTTTTGAGAGGTTGGTGCACATTAATATTGTTATAAACAAACAAAATAATAACCATAAAAAAAGAAAGCTGCTCTGTGAAATAAAGGAGAAAAGCTTTGTAGGCTTAGACCGGTTAAAAGTTGCTTCATCTGAATTGGCTGTAAGATAAATAGCGGGAATATTATTGCGCTGTAACCGAGACCTATTATAAATAAGCAGGCGCCGAAAAAATGACACCGATAAATTGTTCAGGCAAAGTGCATAGGTTGAGCTAGCAAGACAAATCCGATATCCTACAAAAAATCTTAACGGAAAATGTTATATTTAATAGCTAATAAGACTCAGCACCAAATGATCTCCATATCATGAGCTCTTCCCCACCGTTAAGTACAAAAATTACCCGGCATAAGGGCTGGGTAAAAAGCACTCACTGGATCATAACATTAAGTTTTATTGCGCTGGCCTTTAGTGGCTTTGTGATTCTTATGTGCCATCCGCGACTCTATTGGGGAGAAATAGGAAACGACCTTACGCCAGCATTGTTCGAATTGCCTGTGAGCCGAAATTATCACCATGGCGGTTGGGAAAAAAGCACCGTTTTTTTTGATGTCGCAGGCTCTCCTGTTAGTGCAAGCCGTACTTATGATATTTTTAATAAGAATGGCTGGGGTCGCAGCCTCCATTTTTTATCCGCATGGATCCTGGTGCTCACCGGCCTCGTTTATTTGCTGGCGGGAATTTTTACCGGGCATTTTCGAAAACATGTGTGGCCAGCAGCGCAGGAGGTTAAGCCCCGGTTGCTCTGGCGTGATTTTACCAGTCACTTTCGTAAGCAAATTCCTGCTGCAACCAAAGGACCGCAATATGGCCTACTGCAAAAATGGATCTACTCAGGAGTTATTTTTTTACTGCTTCCTCTAACTGTATTAACCGGCCTCACCATGTCACCAGCTATTACCGCTGCATATCCATTCCTGGTAACAATGTTTGCCGGGGTGCAATCCGCCCGAACCATACATTTCTTTGCATCGTTTGCGCTTGTACTCTTTTTAATTGTGCACGTGGTAATGGTCATCAGGTCTGGATTTAAAAAACAAATGAAGGCAATGACATTTGGAAAATAACATGAAAAAGATACATTTAATAACAAGGCGTAAAGCCATCATCTCCGGGCTCACTTCATTGGGTGGGCTGCTGCTGCCCGGATGTACAAAGAAGTTGCCGCCTACTTATGGCAATATCCTGCGCATGGGAGATGCCCTTACTTATATGGCTCATCGCACGCTGCTGCCCGGTCAGTCGCTCGCCAAAGAATACCAACATAGTGATATATCCTCATTTCCCGCTACGGGAAGCACCAATCCGGGTGATCCCGCAAAACCATTTTTTAGCGAAGCATACAAGGGCTTGCAAAGCGCTTCATTTAACAACTGGCGACTGCACATTGAAGGAAGGGTTGCAAGGCCAGGATCTTATTCTTTGGCGGAACTTCAAAAGTTACCTTCACGTACGCAGATCACCCGGCATAACTGCGAGGAAGGATGGTCTGCAATTGCTGAGTGGACCGGTGTGCCGCTGAGCCTTGTACTCAATAGCGCAGGCATTCTGCCGAGAGCACGCTTTGTAAATTTCTACGCATACGATGGCTACATGGAAAGCATTGACATGCTCGATGCGTTTCACCCGCAAACCATCCTTGCTTATGGTATGAATGGGCGCAACCTGCCTGTGCC
>JBDSAP010000233.1:0-8424 GCA_039922055.1 Ferruginibacter sp. | reverse complement strand
ACTGATCAATATGGCTTCCATTTTAAAGCTTATGACACCAATATTTTTACCCCGGTTATTCGGCAAGAGGTAAGGGAGCAGGTTGTAAAAAACAAAGGTCATTACACCGTTTATTTACCCGCATACGACGATAAAAGAATTTTAAAAGTTTTACGAAAATGTAAGGACATCCAATGGCAGGTTTTTTCAAAACACAACAAAAAGCCATATAAGGAAAAGAATATTTTTATTGAGCCCATCAGTAATGAAGCTTTTATAAAAAGCATGGCTACATCAGCCGGCGTGTTGTGCGGCGCAGGATTTGAGACACCTGCTGAAGCTCTTTTTATGGAAAAGAAATTATTGGTGATACCTATGAAGGGTCAGTATGAGCAACATTGCAATGCCGCAGCGTTAAAAGAAATGGGTGTACCAATATTAAAAAGCCTTAAGCTAAAACATATAGACAAAATAAAAAGCTGGATAAAAGAAGCCGTCATTATACCCGTTGACTATCCCGATAATACCGCGGAAATAATAAATAAAATTATAGCGGAACATAATCCTGCTCCGCCCAATATTAATGAAACTCTTCAAGCCGGAAAAAAAGTTTACACAGCAAAAAAATTCAGGACCATGGTTTTAAAATCTATTGCGACACACTTATAAGCTGACAAATGAATTTGATAGACAAGGGGGTTTCTGTCCCATCGGGGTTTTCGCCGCATCAGCTCCCAATTATAAAATCACCACCTGCGAAACCCCGATGTTGAAAGCTCTGCAAAATTAATAGCCGCCATCATTGTATTGTCATTGAAAGCGCAAAAAATAAAAGCACTTTTCTACGTCGGGGTTTCGCAATAAGTTCCTTTTAATCTATAGTGTATAATGCGAAAACCCCGCCGGGACAAAAAACCCTGCAAGCCGGCAAAAAAGTTTACACAGCAAAAAAATTCAGAACCATGGTTTTAAAATCTATTGCGACACATTTATAAGCAGACAAATGAATTTGATAGACAAGGGCTTTGGCAAAGATTTTAAGTGGGGTGTATCGACGGCCGCTTACCAGGTTGAAGGAGCGTGGAATGCGGATGGTAAAGGAAGATCTGTTTGGGATGTTTTTGCAAATATTAAAGGAAAAATATTCGGGAATCAAAATGGAAATGTTGCCTGCGACTATTACCATCGTTATGCTCATGATCTAAGCATTATGAGCCAGCTCAATATTCCCAATTATCGTTTTTCTCTATCCTGGAGCCGCATCATTCCCGATGGCATTGGACCGGTAAATAAAACCGGAATTGATTTCTACAACCGTGTGATCGATTTTTGCCTGGAGCTGGGTATTGAGCCGTGGATCACTTTGTATCATTGGGACCTGCCCTACGAACTTGAAAAAAAAGGAGGATGGACAAACAGAGAAATCATCAACTGGTTTGGTGATTATGTAGAGCTCTGTATCAAAATATTCGGAGATAGGGTAAAGCGCTGGATGATCTTAAACGAACCCATGGTATTTACCGGTGCCGGATATTTTTTAGGCATACATGCGCCGGGAAGAAAAGGCCTTAATAATTTTTTAGCAGCGGCTCACCATGCCGCCATTTGCCAGGCAGAAGGCGGAAGAATTGTTCGTTCTCTATTGCCTGAGGCAATCGTTGGCACAACGTTTTCCTGTTCTCATGTAGAACCTTTTAGTAACTCTGTAAAAGATGAAGCAGCAGCTTCACGTGTTGATACTCTTTTAAACAGGATGTTCGTGGAGCCCTTGGCAGGGCTGGGTTATCCATTGAAAGATTTAAAACTACTGCAACGAATGGAACTTTTTGTAAGGGATGGCGATGAAAAAAGACTGGCGTTTAATATGGATTTTATTGGCGTGCAAAATTATACCAGGGAGTTAGTATCAGCTTCCTGGGTACGACCTTTAATATGGGCGAAGATCATCAAAGCAGAAAAAAGAAAAGTGGAAACAACGGTGATGAACTGGGAAGTGTATCCCGAATGTATTTATGAAATGCTGATGAAGTTCAGCAAATACAAAAGTTTTAAAGAGATAATAGTAACCGAAAATGGAGCCGCATTTCATGATACCGTTGTTGATGGAAAAGTACAGGATCTTAAAAGAAAAGAATATATACAGCAGCATATTGAAAATGTGTTGCGTGCAAAAAGAGATGGTGTAAATGTAAAAGGCTATTTCGTATGGAGCTTCACTGATAATTTCGAATGGGCCGAAGGTTATCGTCCAAGGTTTGGATTGGTGTACATTGATTTCACTACTCAAAAACGAATCATTAAAGAATCTGGTTACTGGTTTAGCAAGTTAATTCAAAGCAATAGTGTTGTACGGCAGTATGGGTATAAATGAGTTTCCTGATCACTATCTGTTTATGAATTTCGGTGGACTTGCATTTTCTCTTCCAGCTATGTTTTCGCCGCATCTGTTCCCAATTATAAAAACCTCCTCCTGCGAAACCCCGATGTTGAAAGCTCCCCAAAATTTAAAGCTGCCACCTTTGTGACGTGATTGAAAGCACAAAAGTCGAAGTTCCTTTTCCAGGCCGGGGTTTCGCAATAAAATACTGTTTAACCTTCACTTTTCTGAAAAGATAATTCTTTGTCACAAGCCGTGAAGGACATTGTGCCTGGGAAAAAAACGAATGGGTAAATTTTTCATATCGTGAACTTTAAATTTCCGTGGATCAATTAAAAAGTATTTAGGCATAAATCCTCCCCTTTCAATGCCTTTAGACGAGTTTTGCCCTGAAGTTTATTAAGGTGATAATTCTTTATTTTGTTCTTTAAAACGCCATGGGATTTAGACATTCAGTAGGAAGGGCAATCCGTAGAAAGAACGATCTTTACAAGAAATAAAAAGATATAAAAAACTTAGACATGCAGAACATTCTGAATCAAATAGAATCTTTGGTAAAGGAACTAAATAACCTGAAACCAATAAAATCAGAATGGCAGGAAAAACTTAAGAAGAAATTCCGGTTGGAGTTTAATTATAATTCAAATCATTTGGAAGGTAATACACTTACTTATGGTGAAACGGAACTGCTATTAATATTTGATGATACGAAAGGAGGCCATTCACTTCGTGAGTATGAAGAAATGAAAGCCCATGATGTTGCATATCGTCTCCTGGAAGAATGGGCGAAAGATGATGAGCGCCCACTCACTGAACAAAACATTAAGAATCTAAATCAAATTATACTGGTGCGGCCCTATTGGAAGAATGCAAGTACGCCTGATGGGCAGGATACCAGGCGGCAAATAAAGGTTGGTGATTATAAAGAATTTCCAAACTCGGTGCGCCTGCCGAATGGTGAAATATTCAACTACACTTCACCCGTAGATACACCGATCGAAATGCAGCAATTAATAGATTGGTACAGGACTGAAGAAACAGGGCTACACCCCGTAACACTGGCGGCTATGCTGCATTACAAATTTGTGCGTATTCACCCTTTTGACGACGGAAATGGGCGTATATCGAGGCTTTTAGTAAACTATATTCTGCTTAAAAATAATTTACCTCCGGTGATTATTAAGGCCAATGATAAGCAGAATTATTTACGGGCCCTTCATATTGCGGACATAGGAAATTACGGGCCTTTTATTGAATATATAGCATCACAATTAATATGGTCTCTAGAAATTTCCATTAAAGCTGCGAAAGGAGAAAGCATAGAAGAAATTAACGATTGGGAGAAGGAACTGCATTCTTATAAAGTAAGATCAGGGCAAAGTAAAGAGGTAAATGAATTAAAGTATAGCGAGGCTTTTATCGAGAGAATTATTAAGATGTCGGTTGTAGCTATCTGTGAGAATTGGGAAATGCAACTCAAAAAATTTGATAGCCTTTTTTATAACAGAACCTGCATAGTACAAGTTATTGTAGGTGGCAGTGGCGCGGCAGACTATAAAAAGAATAGTTTTGATGAGCTCCGTGAATTATGGGAACAAGTTGGGACTAAAGAAAAAAATATAAAAGCAATATTTATATCATCCGAGTTTGAAGGACTGAGATCTTTACCAATTGGGGAAACATATCCTGCCGGAACTGTCGAAATAAGGTTTCACAATAATGCTTATGAAATAAGCTTTAATAACATACTACCAGCTAAAAGTTTTTTGTACGATGAGTTCTTATCGAAAGAAGAAATTAAAGATATTCCCAATCACTTCGCCAGACATTTAATGAAACGAATTAATGGAAATTTTTTAGAAGAAAAAGAGAATTGAATCCGTGTACTGGTGCAAGTGTGTCGGGCGGGCATAGAGAGCGTTTGCAAACTTTGCGGCTTGGGTAGAGTGGGACAAATTAAAAGAGCAAAACCATCAGTTGTAAAAAACGGGGTGGTTGTTTTGCTTCCATGGTTAGTATCGAAACAGTATAGTCTTCGTGATCGGGTGTCACCACCGTACTGGCGCAATGGTGTCGGGCGGGTAAGGAGCTTTTGCAAACCTTGTGCCTTTGTAGAGTGTAATAATTAAGAGAGCAAAACCATCAGTTGTAAAAAAGCGAGTGTTTTTTTGCTTGCATGGTTGGTATCGAATAGTATAGTGCCCATGACCGGATATCACCACCGGCACGAGTTCTGTCCCAGCGGGGTTTTCGCCGCACCACTGGCGCAGGACTCTGTCCTGTATCTGCCTTGTTACTAATCTTCGGATTTAAAACCATCTAAAATCGTAATCTACAGCAGTCCTTTTTTATCTGTAAATAATCAATGGCACGGAAACAATATTAGTAATGGTAGCAGAAGTAAAAGCACGGCTCAGGAAGGCTTTACACTATCCCTCGCCTCATTCCTGCGCCTAGGAAGGAGTTTACAAATATGAAAAAATGTGGCTCAAGGCGCAAGCCCGTTTCAGCAGCAATGAACTTTTTGTCGTCAATTTCTATTGTGCGCTGATTGGTTGAATCTATTTACAACTTCAACCTGATTCTTTTGAATTGAACATAGCCTGTCTTTGATGATTATCTTACCTTTAACGATAACATTTTTTACCTAAAATGAAATCATCTTTTGGAAAATTTTCTAAACAAGTTTAGGCTTCATACAGACAACGAAGAATTTCCTGTAGTTATCCGGAATATAGAAAATGGCGTTGTTTTCCGCGGTACTAATTTGTGGGTATTGATCTTTGCAATATTTGTAGCATCACTGGGATTGAATGTAAACTCCACTGCCGTTATAATAGGTGCGATGCTTATATCTCCATTGATGGGGCCGATCATGGGTATAGGTTTAGGGATCGGGATCAACGACGTTGCCTTAATTCGCAAGGCTATACTGAATTATCTCATTGCTACGGGAGCTGCATTAGCTACGTCTACAATTTTCTTTCTCATTTCACCATTAAGGGATGCCCATTCCGAAATACTTGCAAGAACTTCACCAACAATTTACGATGTACTGATTGCTCTTTTTGGAGGGTTTGCCGGCATAATGGCTACAACGAGCCGCCACAAAGGAAATGTAATTCCAGGCGTGGCAATCGCTACTGCTCTGATGCCGCCATTGTGTACTGCGGGATATGGATTAGCTACGCTTCAATTAGGCTTTTTTTTCGGTGCCCTTTATCTCTTTATAATAAACACTGTTTTTATAGCACTGTCAACATTTATTTTTGTACGATTGCAGCATTTTCCTTTTAAACACCTGCAAAATAAAAGGGCGGAAATAATAGCAAAGCGCATCGTGTGGGCAATAGTGCTGCTAACGCTGTTACCAAGCATTTACTTCGGGTATGATATGGTACAGCAAGACCGGTTTACCAAAACTGCTACCCGCTTTATTGCAAATGAGGCCCACTTTACCAATGACTATTTACTAAATAAAAAGATTGATGCAGAGACAAAAACGATTACCCTCGTTTTTGGCGGTAACGAAATTTTACCTCAACAGATCGAGCAACTAAAAAATCAATTGGGAAAGTATGAGTTAGGAAATGTATCCTTAGATATTAAACAAGGATTCGCTTACCTGTCCGATAACAAGCACGATCCTGAAAATGAACAGCTCAATCAACTTACGCGGACATTGGTGACAAAAGAACATCAACAGAAGGCGCTTCAAACGCAATTAGACAGTATCCGGGACCAGCAAAAGATTGGAAAACAAATTTATGCGGAATTAAAAGCGCAATATCCTAATTTAACCAGCGCCATTGTTGAGCCTTCGGTTTTATTTAGCGATAGTTCGGTTACCAAACAAACCTTTTTAATATTATTATCGTTATCCAGGAGCCCTTCACAGAGAGAAAAGCGGAACGTAGCGCAATGGTTAAAAGTCAGGTTGCACCAGGACAATATCAAACTGGTGTTTCAATAACCATTTGCTGCTAAGCTTCAAAATAAATTCCATAGGAATGAATATTGTCTAATCAATGTTACGAACTAAATTATTCCCCCAGGCGCAGGACTTCGTCCTGGGTTTGTCTTGTTACTAATCTTTCGAATTTAAAATTCATCTAAAATCATAATCTACAGCAGTCCTTTTATCTATAAATAATCAATGGCACGGAAACAATATTAATGATGGCAGCAGAAGTAAACGCCGGCACAGGAAGGCTTTGCTTTTGCCCTCGCCTCATTCCTGCGCCTGGGAGGGACAGTTTTTGGAACCAATGATTAAAACAAATGTTCCGGCGGCGGTCTTATTCCCTGCAGGCGTATGTAAATTGTCGTTTGCCCGCGATGATGCGTCTGATGCTCAAAGGCTTTCATCATCAATGCGTAGCGTGTTTCATTATTCATTGATTTTATTGTTTCTCCCCATTTTGCAATGTCTGATGATTTCACTGCATTAATACAATAATCGTAGCTGGCAGTCACATAATACATTACTGAATCTTTAGCCTGCGCCCCAGAGCTGTGTTCCATATCCATACCAAAAAAAGAAGGTGCCGGCTGGTCGCTTGCTACAGACATCAGCAACAAATTGCCCGATGCCAGATGCAGCATTTGTTGTGCAAAGCTGCGTATACTGTCAACCGCTTTAAATGAATATTTATTTGCAGGCATAGCCTTTAAATAATCAATTGTATATGTCTTTGCTCTTTCCCAGTCTTTCACCATTTGTGTTTTTACATCATTAATTGTAAACGCCTGGGCTTTAATTTCAGAAGGCTTCAATGCAATGAACCATGATGCAAACAATGTTGCAGGCAGGAAAATCTTTTTCATGATATATTTTTAGATAAAAATATTTGTAGTAAACGAATAAATTAAGAAATCACTTGTTTAACTGCTGTCCCAGCGGGGTTTTCGCCGCACCAGTCCCGAATAATAAAATCACCACCTGCGAAACCCCGATGTTGAAAGCTCTCCAAAATTAAAAGTTGCCACCGCTGTGCTATCATTGAAAGAGCAAAAATCAAAGCTCTTTTCTACGCCGGGGTTTCGCAATATAGTTGCCTTTTAATCCAGAGAGTATAATGCGAAAACCCCGCCGGGGCATATGATATATTTTTAGATAAAAATATTTGTAGTAAACGAATAAATTAAGAAATCACTTTTAACTGCTGTGTTTATTCTTTCTGTATTCAATAATAGTAAGGTTTTCTGTTTCGTTTTTTTTCTTTTTATAGACAGAGAAAGGCAAAAACCCAAATTTTTCGGGAATTTTCTTACTTGCTAAATTGTTCTGGTCGACCGGATAAACTATATATGCAAAGTCAAACTTTTCTTCCGCGTAATTAATAAGTGCTCCCACCGTTTCTGTCCCATAACCTTTAGCCTGTTCTTTCTTTTTCAGCCACAATCCGATCTCAAGTGCGCCTGTGTTAATACCATGTATTCCGCAACATCCCAAGAATTCGTTCGTTTCCTTTTTTAGAATGCAAAAATGTATGCTTGCACCTTCCAGTAATTCTTGTCTTGAATTCTCAATAAATTCTTCTGTCATTTTAATATCACCCGTCGGATTGAACGGCATAAATTTGGTAATCTCAGCAGTAAACTCGTTGCAAATGTCAATTTTATATTTATCAGAAACGGGTCGTAGTTTTAATCGACTCGTATTAACTTTCACGTTTATATCGACCTTCCTCATTTTTAATGATTTTACATTCTAATGTGTCCAACATGGCAGTTAACGTTTGTATTTCCGCAAACCCAAATTTAAAACCTGCGGCAATACAGCTAAAATAAGCCCTATCTGCGAAAGTTTATTGCTGGTCGGAAAGTATTTGATTAGTAGTCCTCCGCCTTAGTTCGTGGCACATGAACCTTTCTCCGTATTCAATCCCTATATAACACAGTAAAATATTTTTCAAGAAATTAAACTCCATCAAAACCCGTTTCATAAAACCTTTCTGTCCCAGCGGGGTTTTCGCAGCACCAGTCCCGAATAATAAATCACCACCTGCGAAACCCCGGTGTTGAAAGCTCTCCAAAATTAAAAGTTGCCACCGCTGTGCTATCAT
>JBDSAP010000232.1:0-54120 GCA_039922055.1 Ferruginibacter sp. | reverse complement strand
CGGCATTAAAAAGATTTTACAAACTCGGCGACTTAAAGGAATGGTCACTGTTTGTGAAATTGGTTGTGGTGGGGGCGATAATTTAAAAGCGATTGAAAAATGGTGCATCAAACATAATATTTCTGTCAGCTTTATTGGCATCGATATAAATGCATCCTGTATTGAATTTTCGCAACAACAATATCCGGATCTAAATGCAGAATGGATCTGCTCAGATTATAAATACGCCAACTTTCAGGATAGCAAGCCCGATATAATCTTCTCCTCATTATTCTGTCATCACTTTACTGATGATGAAATAATATCGATGCTGCAATGGATGAAACAAAACGCAAGCAAAGGCTTTTTCATTAATGATATTCACCGGCATTTGCTGGCCTATTATTCGATCAAAATAATTACGGGTATTTTTTCCAGGTCGTATCTCGTAAAAAATGATGCGCCGCTTTCTGTTACCCGGAGCTTTAAGCTTGGGGAATGGAAAAGGCTGTTGCAAGAGGCGGGCATATCCAACTTTACTGTGGACTGGAAGTGGGCATTCAGGTACTTGATCATTTGCTGTAATGACTGAATCCAAAAAATATGATATTACTATAATTGGTGGCGGCCTGGCAGGATTAGCTGCATCTATTCTTTTAAGGGATCATGGATATCGTGTTGCCCTGTTTGAAAAAGAACACTACCCTTTTCATAAAGTTTGCGGCGAATATATCAGCCTTGAAAGCTGGGGCTTTCTTGAAAGTATTGGATTGCAACTTTCAACTATGCAGTTACCTATCATAAAACAACTCGTAGTAAGTGCTCCTGGTGGAAATTGTTTACAACAAGCACTACCATTTGGCGGCTTTGGAATCAGCAGGTATTTGCTGGATAATGAATTGAAAAAAATTGCGGAAGGAAAAGGAGTCGCCGTGTATGATGGCTGTAAGGTGGATACAGTTGTTTATACCAATGACGAGTTAAGATTGGCAACACAACAAGGACAATTTACCAGTGATATATGTTGCGGCAGCTTTGGTAAAAGAAGTAATCTCGACATTCGTTTAAAACGGGATTTTGTCAGTCAAAAAAGTAATAAGCTTAATAACTATATCGGTGTAAAATATCATGTAAAAGCAATTCAACCTGCCGATACTATTGCGTTGCACAATTTCAAAGACGGGTATTGTGGTATCTCCAAAATTGAAGGAGACAAATATTGCTTGTGCTATCTTACCAATGCCGCTAACCTTGTGAATAATAACAATTCGATTTCCGAAATGGAAAGGAACGTGCTTTATAAAAATGAGCATCTTAAAAAAATATTCACCGAAAGCGAAATGCTATACTCCCAGCCTGTAACGATATCCCAAATATCTTTTGCAAAAAAAACACAGGTGGAAGATCATATTTTATTCCTGGGAGATGCCGCCGGCATGATTACGCCGCTTTGTGGCAATGGCATGAGTATGGCGCTTCATAGCAGTAAAATTGCAGTGGAGTTTATTCACCAATTTTTACAAAAAAAGATTAGCCGCGGGGAGATGGAAATTAACTATACAAAAAAATGGCAGCAGGAATTTTCGGGGCGGTTGAGCATTGGCAGGTTTATACAAAGTCTTTTTGGTAAAACGTGGATGACGAATTTATTTGTTGGTGCAATGAAGCGACTACCGGCCGTCACGAAGAAATTGATAAGAAGTACACATGGCGATCCTTTTTAGATGTCATCCAATCTTTATGTCTACCTTTTTCATCTCTTTAATATGTCTTCTTGATTCGGATATGAATTTAATCCCTTTCATAAATGGCCATGGCTCAATACCCTGTTTGCGATTGTAATTACAAATGTTGTAAAGGGCCTTCCAGTGTTTAAGAATTTCCTTGTAGGCGGCTATCAATGTATATCCTGTATCGTAAATATGATTGGGCTCTGCTCCACAACCATTGTATTCTAAAATCGTATAATTTTTCCCGTCTTTCAGATCATTTACATTGGTGCACATGATATCATATCTACCATAAAAAAAATCATTAATGCCGAGACTGATCTCATCAAACACTGCGATAAGCCTGTCATCAATATGATCTTTTAAGTCAATGAATTTTGCACCACGGTTATGGTTAGCCGCATAGCTCAGCATGTATCGCTCATCCTTCTGCAACACTTCATTCCACTGTTCTTTATGTTTGCCATACAACTCATCTATTCTCTTACCAGCCTTCGGATGTTTCCCAACAAGGCTTTGAAGTGTATCCTTGCCGGTGCCGGTGATAAAGAGCGGTATCTTATGCAGGAAGCCAGTGACCGTACCCTTTAAATTGTTGGGATGGCGGATGTAAAACACACTTACCTCCATTGGGTAACGTACAAGGCTTTGAACGATATATTCCCAGGGCATT
This sequence comes from Ferruginibacter sp., assembly GCA_039922055.1. Taxonomy (GTDB): domain Bacteria; phylum Bacteroidota; class Bacteroidia; order Chitinophagales; family Chitinophagaceae; genus Ferruginibacter. Next base: position 51,738 of record JBDSAP010000232.1, on the reverse strand, counting down.
AGGGAATGATAATGTCTTAGTTCGGTTTCATCATCTATCTTCCTCAATAAAATGCCCTGCCCGCCTACTTCTGGCTTTACTATAAAGGGATAATTGATTTTTAGATCAGCCAGTTTTTGTTGTATCGAAACAAAATCATCGCCCGGTAAAACATTGAAAGTGGGCGGGTAAGATCCCTTAGGCAAGAGGTCGTACATTTCTTTCTTGGGCTCGCCTTCTAATCCGCCAAAAGTGAGCTTGGGATTGCTCGATGTAAAAAACCATACAGCTCTTGATTTGATAATATACCATAATAAAAACACAACGAGTGGCATGTAAAGAAGCTCAAAAGGCCACGTTTCCCATGCTATTATTTTATTTTTTATTCCCGTGGTGTTTTTCATTAGATCGGCAAAATTAACACTTACCTGCAAGATAAACAGCGGGGATAAAACACCAAACATTTAATTACATTTGCGGTACTGTAACATTCACAATATGCATGTACCAACAATGGCTGAAATGATTGCGGCCGGGGAAACACCTGAAGTATTATTTTGGGTAGGCTGCGCCGGAAGTTTTGATCAACGGGCACAGAAAATAACTAAAGCCTTTGTTACAATTTTAGACAAGACAGGCACGAAGTATGCGATATTGGGCAAAGAAGAAATGTGCACAGGTGATCCGGCCCGGCGTGCAGGAAATGAGTTTATGTTCCAGATGATGGCTTATCAAAATATACAGGTACTCAACGGATATGAAATAAAAAAAATTGTTACTGCATGCCCTCATTGCTTTAATATATTTAAAAACGAGTACCCGCAACTCGGAGGAAATTATGAAGTGATTCATCATGCGACTTTTTTACAACAGCTCATTGATGAGGGCAAGATCAAGTTAAGTGAAGGTGGTAATTTTAAAGGTAAAAAGATCACATACCACGACAGTTGTTATCTCGGAAGAGCGAATAATATTTATGAAGCGCCCCGCAAAGTATTGGAAGCGCTGGATGCAGAACTCGTAGAAATGAAACGATGCAGATCGAACGGGTTGTGTTGCGGCGCTGGTGGCGCACAAATGTTCAAAGAAGAAGAAAAGGGAAATACAAGGGTCAACTTTGAACGAAGCAATGAAGCACTTGCAACCGGCGCCAACATTATTGCTGCCGCTTGCCCTTTTTGTAATACAATGATGACTGATGGCGTTAAGAATAGCAATAAAGAAGATGAAGTACAAGTATTGGATATAGCAGAACTTATTGCTGCGTCATTATAAATTAATATTAGGAACTTATTAGTTGAATGCTAAAAGCATTTTTAAGCAAGGAATTATTGAACCTTACCATACAAGAAATATCATGGATTTAAATTACCAACAAAAGATACCGGCCGATTTTAACGATGCCTCAAAAGTTTGGATCTACCAGAGCACCCGATTATTTGAAACGAGCGAGGCGCAGCAGATCGAAAAAATGCTTTCAGAATTTATTGACGGATGGAAAAGCCACGGAGATACAGTAAAAGGATATGCCGACCTGGTCTTTGATCAGTTTATTGTGTTGATGGCAGATGAAACAGCAACAGGTGTAAGTGGTTGCAGTACTGATAGCTCGGTACGGATAATTAAAGAAATAGAACAGCAATTTAATGTGCAGCTTTTTGACCGTCAAACACTGGCATTCGTATTAAAAGATAATGTTCAATTGCTCCCTTTTGCGCAACTAAACCATGCCATCGGCAGTAATTTTGTCAATGCTGATACGCTCTATTTTAACAACACTGTACTTACCAAAAAGGAATTTCTCCAAAACTGGATCATTCCAATCAAAGAGAGCTGGCTGGCAAAGCGCATAAATCTTAAGGAGCTTACAAGCTAACTTATTTTTCAGAAGGATTTCTCTTTCCAAAAGTTAACTTATCAATCGTTGCCTCCAGGCGGGCAGATTTGGTTTCCGGGCGTTTTGCGCTCGATATCCAGGTTATATATTCACTTTTGTTAGTGTAGGAAAGTGTATCGAAAAAGTCTTTGGCCGGGCGATGCTTGTCGAACAGGTTCTTCAGTTCAACAGGTGTGGTGATCGTCCGCTCTTCGATGTCCAATCCTGCCAGTGTAATGTCTTGCGTCATTGGTACCAAGGCATCCTTACCCTCCTTTTTAAACCTCATTGCGTTCCAGATATTGTCTAAAGGGATTAACTGAACAGATTCCAAACCATGTTTAGAAATACAATCCCAGTTACAATCACGGGAAAGGTCACTTACAATTTTAGAGGATACTTTAGGATAAGCGATCCAAAGCTTGCCTTCGGGATGTAAGGCTGGTATTACATCTCGCAGTATATCTGCGAGTTGTTTGTGGCAAATGGCAAATACCAGGGCAAAGTCAATTTTTCTTGCTTTTAATAGAGGAGTTACATTTTTCGAGAAAGAAATTTTTACAAACTGTTTCTCAACCGTTGATGGGAGACCCTGGATCAAGAGGTTTCTTTCGTCTTTTAATTGTAATTTTTCCAACAAGGATTGCGATGGTACTAATACTTCCATTTAAAAGATTTTTAAGATTTTGAAAATAAACATTCTGTTTGCCGGATCAAGATTCTGAAATTATTAAAGGCAGGGGTTCATTTAAAAAACATGGCAAATTCAGCTAGGAAAGGAATTGAAGCGCAAATTTAGTTTAATTTTTTGAAAAAAGTCACAAAAAAGCCTCCCAATAATAGGAGGCGGAGCAAAGTCCATTGAAAAGCTTACTTGTTTTTTACGGGAGAGTAATATTTGAGGGCTTCGTCCATATATCCCTGCAACCTTGAAATGCGATTTTCATCAGATGGATGGGTGGCTAGAAACTCCGGGGGTTTATCGCCGCTTCCCGCCTGGGACATCCTCTGCCAGAAAGGAATTGCTTCTCTTGGATTATATCCCGCCATTGCAGCAAAGATCAACCCAAAATGATCGGCTTCATATTCCTGGTTTCTCGAATTCGGTAAAGTGAACCCGATAGCGCTACCAGGCCCATAAATTCCGTTGAAGATACTATTGACTTTGCTATTACCAGAAGTTAATACATCTCCTGCAACACCAATTCCCTGAGCTAACATGCCCTGACTCATCCTTTCGTTACCGTGATTGGCTACCGCATGAGTGATTTCATGGCCTAATACGACTGCAAGAGCAGCTTCATTTTGGGCTACAGGTAATAACCCGGTATACACTACCACTTTGCCCCCGGGCATGCACCAGGCGTTTACTTCCTTACTGTCTATTAAATTAAACTCCCATTTATAGCCGTTCAGCACAGCCCCCTTTCCTTGCTTGGTGTAGTATTGAGTGATGGCGTTTGCAATCCTACTTCCCACTCTGCGTACCATTTCAGCATCTTTATTACCAGATGCACTTACTACTTTATTTTGGGATAAAAATGTTTTGTATTCTGTTACGGCCATTTCCTGCAATTGGCTCTCCGGTAATAAACTAAGCTGTTTTCTTCCGGTAACGGCATTTGTAGAGCAGGCAGCGAACAATAACGGCCAGGCGATGAGTATTAAAAGGGTCTTCTTCATTTTATTAGTTATTTTAATTGCATACAAACAATTGGCGTACCAATTTTCCATAAAAATTGATACGCCAATACTTGAATAATTTAAAAAAGAGGGGAAATACTATTTGCGACGAAGTTTGCGGCGATCCCTGTTTTTAAAGATGGGAACCCGGCTTTCACTGCCGCGTAAGATTTTTACAATATTTTTTTGATGGGTAAGTAAGATCAATGCGGCAACCAGTATGGCAAATATCCGGTAGAGTACCACATCATCATTCCAAATCCACAGAACACATATTGGAAGAGCTATTCCTGCTAAAATAGAACTTAGTGAAACATATCGGGTTAGATACAACACCAACAGAAAAACTCCAACGCAGCTAACAGCAATCACCGGCTGCACGGTTAGAATCATTCCAAACAAGGTTGCAACACCTTTGCCGCCTCTGAATTGCGCAAATACGGGAAATATGTGCCCCAACACAGCAGCTAAACCTAAGCCAACCATAAGATTAGTGCGGGCCCATTCATCGGAAAGATATCCAGGTAAGAAATTATAAAGAGCTACGGCGGCAATTCCCTTTAAAATATCAAAGATCATTACAACCGTACCATACTTAGAACCCAATACCCTGAAGGTATTGGTAGCGCCCATATTGCCACTGCCGTAGTCCCTGATATCAATGTGAAAAAAAGTCTTGCTAACAATTAACGCAGTGGGAATAGATCCAATAAAGTAAGCTAATACTATTAATAGTAATTCTTTCATTGTTTCCTTGGTGAGTTGAAATACAAATGTACCTAATAAATTCCTTCCATTAACGTTTATTTCTTTCCAATATTACGCATCCCTTCCTTAATTATTTTTACAGGCCAGCAACGCTATCCAATCACCCCTTTGGAAAGTTGAGATAAGGTCAAGCCCCGCTTCGCTTAGGGCATTTTCCATTTCAACTTCGTTTTCTTTAAGAAATCCGCTTAATAAAATAACGCCACCGCTGTCGGACGCAGCCTCGATTGTATGTAAATTATCGGTAATCACGTTTAAATTGATATTAGCCAGGATGACGTTAAACTTTTGCCCTACCGGCACAGCATCCATCATTTCAACCTCTATATTCGCCGAACGATTATTATTTAGGTTCTCTCTTGTATTGGTTATACTCCATTCATCGTAGTCAATTGCCAGAACACTGGCTGCTCCTAGTTTCTCCGCAAGTATTGCCAAAATGCCGGTGCCAGTACCGAAATCCAATACTTTTTTGCCCGAAAAATTAATTGACCGCATTTGTTGTATCATGAGATAAGTGGTAGCGTGATGACCGGTACCAAAACTCATTTTAGGCGTAATTATTACCTCATGAATAACATTTGAAAGAGGCTTGTGAAATCCGGCCCGGATGCCGGCAAAATCATCTACCACAACCGGCTTAAACTCCTCTTCCCATTTTTGGTTCCAATTAATATGTTCCACTACTGTTTGAGTATAGCTAATGTTGGAAAACATCCTCAGCACCTGGGAAAACCGGTCAGCATCAAATTTATTCTCAGCGATAAATGCTTTCAGATAACTATCTTCTTCTTCCAGGCCTTCAAAGTCCTGCTCAAATAACAACGCAATCAACTGTTCCGTTTGCCGGACATCTTCAGTTTCAAAATCAAATTGCAGATAATTCATAGCTGTTAAAAAAAACTCCGAAGCGTAACTTCGGAATTTAATGGTTTATTCTTTTTTATTTTTTTATTTATGGTCTTGGTTGAGTTTCGGGTTTTGGCATTAGGGCTTTGCGGCTCAGTTTAAATTTGCCGGTACGCTGATCGATCTCCAGCAATTTCACTTTTACACGATCTCCTTCCTTAAAAATGCCTTCCATGTTTTCCAAACGTTTCCAGCTTATTTCACTGATATGAAGTAAACCTTCTTTCTTCGGAAGAAACTCTACGAAAGCGCCAAATTCTTTAATGCTTTTAACTGTGCCCTCGTAACTATCACCCACTACAGGTACAGCTACCAAACCTTTGATCCAGTTTACTGCTTTATCAAGACTATCTTTCGATGCAGAGAATACGCTTACTTCTCCCACATTATTCACTTCTTCAATATTTACAGTAGCGCCTGTTTCTCTTTGAATTTCCTGGATCACTTTTCCACCTGGTCCTATCACCGCACCAATGTATTCTTTATCAATGGTTAGTTTTACCATCCTTGGAGCATGCGGTTTTACATCGTCCCTGTGAGTCGGAACGCACTCGTACATTGCGTTTAAGATATGCAGGCGGCCTTTACGTGCCTGCTCAAGCGCCTGGCGCATAATATCCATGCTCAATCCATCCACTTTAATATCCATTTGCACACCACAAATTCCATCACGAGTACCCGTTACTTTAAAATCCATATCTCCCAGGTGATCTTCATCGCCTAATATATCTGTTAGAACAGCAAACTGATCTTCTTTTTTTATCAGTCCCATTGCTACGCCGCTTACATGCTTTTTTACAGGAACTCCCGCATCCATCAGCGCAAGCGAACCAGCGCATACGGTAGCCATTGACGAGGAACCATTACTTTCAAGGATATCGCTTACTACCCTAACTGTATAAGGATATTCAGAACCAGGCATCATCTTTTTCAATGAACGCATGGCAAGGTTTCCATGTCCTACTTCTCTTCTTCCTACACCTCTCATCATCTTTACTTCGCCGGTAGAAAAAGGAGGGAAATTATAATGTAATATGAATTTTGTGTAGTCTGATTTAAAAGCGCTTTCTACCAGCAGCTCATCTAATGGAGTACCAAACGTAACCGTAGTTAAGGATTGGGTTTCGCCTCTTGTAAACAGCGCTGAACCATGTGGAGTTGGAAGGACATTTATTTCCATATCCAACTGACGAACATCTTCAGTACCTCTGCCGTCCAAACGTTTGCGGTCAGTCAGAATCATATCACGAACTACATTGTATTGCAATTCTCCTACATAAAACCCGACCAGGGATTTGTCTTCGTCCGGAAGATCTGCACCGAGCCATTCTTTTATCTCCTTATTCAATGCTGAAAAAGCATCACTTCTGTCATGCTTTGCAGAAGCAGCAGCTGCTATTGCATACATCTTATCTCTACCGTAAGCAATGATCTTGTTATTTAATTCTTCATTGCGATAAGGCTTCGTATATTCTCTTTTCGTACCGGCTCCTACCTGGTCACGAAGTTCCTGTTGAGCCTTTATCTGGGCCTTAATTGCCTCATGTCCTATTTCAATTGCCTTTACAAGGTCTTCTTCCTGGCACTCTTTCGCTTCGCCTTCTACCATCATAATATTGTTTTCGGTAGCGGCAATTATAAATTCAAGATCGCATTCAGCTAATTCGGCCCGGGTAGGATTTATGATAAATTCACCAATTTTTCTGCCGACTCTCACTTCAGAAATGATCTCCTGGATAGGAATATCAGATACTGCCAGTGCCGCCGATGCAGCCAGGCAAGCCAGGGCATCCGGCATTATTTCGTTGTCGCTTGATACGAGGCTGATCAATACCTGTACATCACATAAATAATCTTCCGGAAACAATGGACGCAACGCCCGGTCGATCAAGCGGCTTGTTAATATTTCATAGTCATTGAGGCGTGCCTCTCTTTTAAAAAAAGAACCGGGCACACGGCCTGCAGAAGAAAATTTTTCCTGGTAGTCTACAGATAAAGGGAAAAAATTTTGTCCCTCTTTTGGCTCTTTGTTAGCTACCACGGTAGCCAACAAGATGCAATTTCCCTGTTGCACAGTAACGGATCCGTCGGCCTGGCGGGCCATCTTGCCGGTTTCGATAGTAACCATCCGGCCACCACCTATATCAAAAGTCACTGATTTAGTGTTGAAACTCATATTTGTATTATATTAAAAATTGTACGAAAGGCTTTACACTCTTATCGAGTATTGTGTAAACAAAAAAGAATTCCCAACTGTGAAAATCTTAGTTGGGAATTAATTATTTAAACATGTTATGGCTTATTTACGGAGACCTAACTTTTCGATTAAAGCTCTGTAACCTGAAAGGTTATGCTTGCTCAGGTAGGTAAGCAATCGTTTTCTTTGACCCACCATCATCATTAAACCTCTTTGAGAAGAGAAGTCCTTTTTATTTGTTTTAAGATGATCAGAAATATGGTTGATACGTTCTGTTAACAGTGCAACCTGTCCTTCAATTGAACCTGTATTAGAGGCCTTACCACCAAAATCAGTAAAAATTTTCGCTTTTTTTTCGATTGTTAAATACGGCATTTCTTTGTTTTTAATAACGTCTTTGTTAATTATCTTTTTTATTAGCTGGCAAAAGTAGGAAAAAATATTGAAAAGGATTACTGATACACAAATATTCAAATAAAAAAGCCTCCATAAAATGAAGGCTCCGAACTCAAAAAAGTCTCTTTATCGCATGTGTTTAACATTTACCCCATACAATATTATAAATACGATCCCAATAAATCCAACAACAGCGGATGACATGATCGCTACAAAATTACTAGCACCAAATATTATAAACGGACTTATAATCCCTATCAATATACCAACTATGTATAAGTAATACCCGGTTTTCTTTAAGTTCCACATCATAAATGCTCCTGCCAGACATATTGCGGCTCCCAAAATCTCCAAAAGTGCACCCTTCTTAATGTCATCTGCAGTAATATTTGAAATGGCATTCACCATTTTTCCTGCAAACCTGGTACCAGCATCATCCTTGCCACTTTTCTGAAGGTCAGAATTTGCTTTATCTTTTGCCATCGACATTTCGTGCGCCCTGGTATCTGCGGTGGCATATTGAATAACTCCGCTTATCACGCCCCATCCGCTCCCAATAAAAGTGAGGATGCATAAAATTGTGAGGAACGTAGGCCTGCCGGCAGGGCGTTGTTCATAATCTTGTAATATTTCTGCCATCGAATCTCAGTTTTGGTTTTATATTTAGATACAAATGAAACTCTATTTATTAAAAAAGGTTTGCTTTATTCTTCCATCCATTTTAAATTAAGGCCAAATAAAATGACAAAAATAAAACCACTTAAAGCAGCTAATATGGATAAACCCATTGAGGCAAAATTATCGCCGAAAAGCAGGAAATGAGTAATAAGATTAAAGAAAGTGCCAAGTGTAAACGAATAGAACCCCGTGCGTTTTAAACGGAACATGAGCACTGTACCTACCAGGCATAATATATAAGAAACAATACATCCAATACAATACTTTTGATAATTTTCTACATTCAGGTTACTGATTGTTACCCTTTCGGTAGTGTCGGCTGAATTTGAAAATAAATTACGAAGCTGTGTTTTTGCTTTACCCGAAGCTATTCTTTCCACTTCTGCTTCAGCATTGAAAAAGCCCTTACTATTGATGATTATTCCGCCAATACTTCCTATAAAAGTGAGCACACACAATATGGTTAAAAGGATTGGACGCCGGGTGTTTTTTACGTTTGAATTGTAAATTTCTTCTGGCATAAGTGATAGGTTGATTTGCTAAGGTTAGATAATTTTTTGGAGATTGTTACAATACTTTATTATTTTTTTTCAACTTCTTTATTTAACTGCCATATTTGCGTTTGATAAAAATGCAAAACAACTTCGCTATAATTGGCTGCGGACGAATCAGCCATCGGCATGCTGAACAAATTTCCAGGCTTGGGAACGTAAAAGCCGTATGCGATATTATACCAGCCAAAGCAAATATTTTAGCCCGTCGCTTCAATGCCACTCCTTACTATAACCTGGATGATTTACTATCTTCTGAAAAGAATATAGATGTGATGAGCATCTGTACACCTAACGGTCTGCATGCTCAACATGCTGTAAAAGCTTTGGACGCTAATATACATGTATTATGTGAAAAGCCTTTATGCATAAACGTGAATGAAGGCAAAGAAATGATTGCCGCTGCGGAAAGATCTGGAAAAAAATTATTTGTGGTAAAACAAAACAGGTATAATCCACCGGTAAGTTTTTTAAAGGAATTGATACATAGTAAAAAATTAGGTAAGATATATAGTTTCCAGGTAAATTGTTTTTGGAACAGGCCGGCTGAATATTATACAGACTGGAAAGGTACTAAGGCTCTTGATGGCGGTACGCTCTTTACACAATTCAGTCATTTCATCGATCTCATTTATTGGCTGATGGGTGATGTGGAGCAAGTAAAAACTATTAGCCGCAATTTTGCTCATCCGTTCATCGATTTTGAAGATGCGGGTATTGTATTATTTGAAATGAAAAGTGGAGCTATTGGCTCAATGAATTACACAGTTAACAGTTACGAAAAAAATATGGAAGGATCATTTTCTTTATTCGCAGAAAATGGAACTATAAAAATTGGCGGCGAATATTTGAACGAACTGGAGTATTTAAAAATAGCAGGAGTGGAACAACCATTGCTTTCAAAAGGTAACCCTGCCAACGGGTATGGATTTTACCAGGGCAGTATGAGTAATCATGATAAGGTATATGAAGACCTGGTAAAAGCATTAAGCGACCCGTTCAATACAATTGCAAACGCCGCTGAAGGATTAAAAACTGTGGAGATCATTGAACGCATATATAATTACAAATGACATTTATTAAAACATCTTTACAGTTTATCAAACCTCCGGTTCAAAAAATTTATTGATACCTGGTACTTGTACTTCTGAATTAAAACAATCTTGCATTCGGAAAAATAAACAAGCGCCGATGTAAGCTGCAGCATGAAAATATTCTTTACAGTCACTACAGACCTTACTTACGACCAACGGATGATGCGAATCTGTACATCCCTTGCTGCTGCCGGATATAAAGTAGTATTGGTAGGCCGTAAAATGAAAACTTCCATTCCCCTAACCGACCAACCATATCAACAGGAAAGGCTGAACTGTTTCTTTCAGAAAGGGAAATTCTTCTATGCTGAATATAACTTCCGTCTGTTCTTTTTTTTGTTGCTAAAAAAAATGGATGTTATCTGTGCGATAGATCTCGATACCATTCTCCCCTGCTATTTTATTTCCGTACTTAAAAAAGTAAAACGTGTATATGATGCACATGAATTGTTTTGCGAAATGAAGGAAATTGTAACTCGCCCTTCTATTTATAAAATTTGGAAAAAGATTGAACGATATGCCGTACCGAAATTTTCACAAGGATACACCGTGAACCAACCCATAGCGGAAGAATTTAAAAAAATGTACGGTGTTAATTATAGCGTTGTACGAAATATCTCTTTCCTTACTTCTATTGAAAAAATTCAATCTATAGAAAAATTTATTTTATACCAGGGAGCAGTAAATGAAGGGCGCAGTTTTGAAACGATCATCCCGGCTATGAAGACCGTAGCATGCAAGCTTATAATTTGCGGAGATGGAAATTTTATGTCGCAGGCAAGGCGGCTTGTAAAAGAAAATCAACTGGAAGACAAGGTAATCTTTAAGGGAAGAATTGCTCCCGCTGAATTAAGGAAAATTACACTACGGGCATATATGGGTATCACCATTTTTGAAAACAAAGGCCTTAGCAATTACTATTCTCTTGCCAATCGCTTTTTTGATTACATACATGCTTGCATTCCGCAGCTCTGTGTAGACTACCCTGTCTACCGGCAAATTAATGATCAAATGCGTATTGCGGTGCTTGTAGAAGATATCAGCGCTAAAAATATATCGGATCAAATGAACAATTTGCTGCACAATCAGGTTTTGTATAATGAACTGCGGGAGAATTGCCTGCAGGCAAGGCAGCAGTATAACTGGCAACAAGAGGAAAAGCAGCTCATTGCATTTTATGAACGGTTGAAGAACGGATAGCGCTATATAAAAACAAAGCAATTACCGGTTGATTTCAACCAATAGAATCGCTGCATGAATTAACAACTATGGAAGACAAACACCTTCATATCATAATTTATGATGTGCCCTGGCCCGCTGATTATGGTGGTGTTGTTGATCTCTTCTATAAGATAAAAGCACTACACCAGTCTGGCATTAAGATATACCTTCATTGCTTCGTTTACAAGCGTTGCGCCCAGGATGAGTTAAACAAGTATTGCGAGAAAGTTTACTATTATAAAAGACAAAATGATCTCAACCACTTTTCTTTTCGTATACCCTTTATCGTTAACTCCCGAAAAAGTGCCGGCCTAATCCGAAATCTGAACAAGGATGATCATCCGATTTTGATGGAAGGTATTCATTGTAGTTATTACCTGCATGCTGGCAAGCTAAATAACAGGCCGATCCTTCTTCGCCTGCACAATGTCGAATTTGAGTATTACCATCACCTTGCTTTGAATGAAAAAAATCCCTTAAAAAAATTCTATTTTAATCACGAGAGCAGGCTCCTAAAAAGATATGAAAAACAAATCGCTAAAAAGGTAAAAATAGCCGCAGTAAGTGTACGGGATGTAGAACTTTACCAGCAGCTTTTCGAAGCTAATAATATTTCACATTTACCTGTATTTACACCCTTTGAAACAGTGACCGGAAAGGAAGGTAAGGGATGCTTTTGTTTGTATCATGGCAACTTATCGATCAATGAAAATGAACGGGCAGTAATATGGTTACTCGAACACGTATTCAATGATCTCGATGTCCCTTTTGTAATTGCTGGTAAAAATCCAACACAGCGGCTTGTATTTATGGCAGCGCAATATAAACAAACCTGCCTGGTGGCTAATCCTGGTGAAAAAGAATTACAGGACATGATAGCGAAAGCGCAAATAAATATTTTGCCATCATTCAATAATACCGGGGTAAAATTGAAGCTGCTGAACGCATTGTACAACGGGCGCCATTGCCTTGTAAATAAAGCGGGTGTTGCGGGATCTGGACTTGAGCGTACCTGCCAGGTTGCCGAAGACGCTGATGAGTTCAAAACCGCTATTAGTTACCTGTACAATATTCCCTACAGCGAAGAAGATAATACGCAGCGGCAGCACTTGCTTGGAGAACTTTACAACAACCAGAAAAATGCACAGATGATCACCGATTATTTCTGGCCATAATTTCCTTTAGTCAACAATACTTGCATTGTCATACACTTTTCCACGCTCTGTTTTAATGGTGCGTGCAGGAAACTTAGTGATCACCATATAATCGTGGGTGGCCATAATAATAGCAGTGCCATAATCTTTGCAAATGTGAAACAGCAATTGCATAATTTCATCACTTGTTTGTGGATCGAGATTACCCGTGGGCTCATCCGCCAATATCAGGCGGGGCGAATTGAGTAACGCCCTTGCTATGTCGATGCGCTGTTGCTCGCCGCCGCTCAACTCATAAGGCATTTTAAAGCCTTTCGTTTTTAAGCCAACTTTATCTAACACATCAGCAATTTTTTCATCCATTAATTTCTCATCTTTCCAACCTGTAGCACGCAATACAAACTTGAGGTTATCATTTACATTGCGATCTGTCAATAGTTGAAAATCCTGGAACACAACACCCAGGCTACGGCGAAGGAAAGGAACCTTTTTCCAATCCAGTTCTTTTAAATTATACCCGACCACTATACCATCTCCCTCCCTCAACGTAAGATCACCATAGAGCGTTTTTAACAGGCTACTTTTACCGGTACCTGTTTTACCAACGAGATAAACAAATTCGCCCTTATCAACTGAAATATCTACCTCACTTAAAATGAGATTATCCCCCTGGTAAATATTTACATTCTTTAATTCTACAATTGCCTGAGACATGTTGGTTTGTTGTTTTTTGTTTGACGGTGCTGCTTCCTGGTTCGTTGTAATTGGTAAACCAGTACCATTATAACTTTTGAGTCTATCCTCGTTGCCGGAAATTCTGTTATTGCTTGTTTATTTTAACGAATGCAAATTTACTCTATACAATACCTGCAATAAAAATAAATTTTTCCGACAACTGTTAAAATTAATTAATAACTAAAAAAATAGTTGTTAAACTAAACTTTTAGTTTTACGTTTGCTCAAGCAAAAAAAATTGTATGAATCCAAAAATATTAACGAAGGCCGAAGAACAGATTATGCAGGTGATCTGGAAATTAGACAAAGCCTTTTTAAAAGAGATAATAGAAGAACTGCCCGAGCCGAAGCCTCATAATAACACCGTGGCTACCATCATAAAAATCTTAACAGAGAAAGATTTTGTAGGAGTTAAAGTATTTGGACGAATGCACCAGTATTACCCGCTCGTGAGTAAGGATACATATAGTAAGGCTACCATGAAGAGTTTTGTAAAAGGATATTTCGAAGGCAGCTTTAGCAATGCAGTTTCTTTTATGGTAAAAGAAAATAATTTAAGTGTAGAAGATCTGGAAATGTTGTTAAAGCAACTGAAGAAGAAGTAATGACTTGTTCATAGTTGATCGAAAGAATTGGTTCATAGTTGATAGTTCATAGGAAGAAGGATCGAAATTGAATAAAGCCCGTGCCATGAACAATGATCTATGAACCATCAACTATCAACCATCCAGCACTATAGTAATTAAAAAAACTAAACATTCAATCTCATGCTTGCATTTGCATTTTACTTATTGAAAGTTATCATCTGTTCAGGTATTTTATTTGGTTACTATTGGCTTGCGCTCCGCAATAAAATATTTCATCAGTATAACCGGTTCTATTTGCTTGCGTCTATCGTATTATCATTATTACTTCCTCTGATAACAATAAATATATGGCACAATGCCGGAGCAGACAAACCGCAGGCGATCAAAATTTTGCAGGTGGTAACAAGCAGCAGCGAATACCTTGATGAGATCGTAATTACAGCAAGGCACAATAGCTTTACAACCGAGCAGGCGATCTTACTTGTTTATGGATTGATCACTTTTATTTTCCTGGCTACTTTCACCGCAGGTTTAATTAAAATAAGGCAACTATTTATCCGTCACCAGCATAACTTCTTTCAAAATATTTTATTCATAAATACTACGGCTAAAGGAACCCCATTTTCTTTTCTTAAATATATTTTCTGGAACGACAATATAGATCTGGATAGTGCAACAGGCAAACAAATATTTAAACACGAAGTGGCGCATGTAAGGCAGAAGCACAGTTACGATAAATTATTTTTGAACGTGGTACTTATCTTCTCGTGGATCAATCCATTCTTTTGGCTGATAAGAAAAGAGTTGAACATGATACATGAATTTATTGCAGATAAGATAGCCGTGGAGGACAGCAATACTGAATCCTTTGCAGCAATGATCCTGCAGGCCGCATATCCGCAACACCGCTTTCAATTATCAAACCCGTTTTTTTATTCACCCATTAAAAGAAGACTTATGATGCTCTCAAAAAATCGCAATCTTAAAGTTGGTTACATTGGCCGGTTACTGGCCTTACCCCTCGCGGTATTCATCTTTGCCGCATTTACATTAAAAACAAAAACCGTAGTTAACGATGTTGATTTATATCACGGGAAAAAATTAAAAGTAGTCATTGATGCAGGCCATGGTGGAAGCGACAAGGGAGCCGCTGGCAACCAGGTAACAATTTTTGAAAAAGACCTTAACCTTCAAATTGTACAAAAAATAAAAGCGCTGAATTCTAATAATAATATTGAATTAGTTTTCACCAGGTTAACAGATGTGTTTCAAACAGTTCAGGAAAAAGCGGCATTTACCCAGGAAGCCAAGGCTGATATTTTTATATCTATACATGTAGGTGCAAGTTCACCAAATGAAACGAATCCTATTAGTGGTATGCAGGTATTTCTGGCAAGTAAAAATGAACCAGGCGCTCAAAGAAGCCAATTGTTAGCATCTGCAATAATTAATCAATTTACTTCAAACTACAGTTTGCCGGTACAGCAATATCCTGAACGCAGGCAAATGAGCATCAGAGTATTGGATGCTGCCATTTGCCCAGCTGTTTTAATTGAGGCAGGTAATATTTCCAACGAAAAAGATTTTACATTTTTACAAAATGAATCTGCAAAAGAATTGATTGCTAAAAATATTTTATCAGCCATTAATAAATATGCTGTTGCAATAGAATCAGCAACAAACAAAACAACAGGCTCATCCATCGGTAATATAATTTCATCAAAAGACACCTTACCACAGGTAGAATTGAAAAACGTGGAAAACGCTTTGATCATCGTTGATGGAACACCAATGAATTATGATCAATTTAAAAAAATCAAACCAGACGAGATAGCTTCAATCGATGTATTAAAAAGCGGGGAAAGCTTAAAAAAATACGGGGACAAGGGGAAAAACGGTGTTGTACTGGTAACTACAAAGACTTTTACTGTCGAGCTAAATGATGTGAAGATTTCAATGAAAGATGATAAAGACAGCACGTTGAATTCAACTGCTTCAATTAAATTCAAGGGCAGGTCCAGTGACCTTGGAGAGCTAAATAAAGTTCTATTTATAGTGGATGGAAAAGTTCAAGATAAAGACTTTGATTTAAAGACCATTTTACCCGATGATATTAAAAGTATAAATGTGTTGAAAGACAAATCTGCCACTGAAAAATATGGTGAAAAAGCTGTCAATGGTGCTATAGAAATTTATACTAAAAAAGGTAATAAAGAAATTACTTTTCAAGGAATACAGGGGAATGGATTGACTGCCGCTCCTGGTAATAATCAAGGTGACGACAAAATTTTTACTAAAGTGGAAAATGAACCCCAGTTTCCCGGAGGTGACACAGCCTGGAGAAACTACCTGCAAAAGCACATTAATGCTGCAATGCCCATTGATGAGGGCTGGAAGGCAGGCGTTTATAAAATAACGGTGGAATTTATCGTTGATAAAAAGGGAAATATCAGCAATATTAAAACAGATGATTTCCCCGGCACCAAAACCGCACAGCAATGTATTGATCTTATTGCAAAAGGGCCAAAATGGATACCTGCAAAACAAAATGATGTAGTAGTAAATGCTTATAGAAAACAACCCATAACATTCGTTATTGAGGAACAATAATTATTTCATTGCTTGCAAATATTAATACACAAGCGTTTCCTCTTTTAATTTAATTACAAGTTCCTTTTTATCGTTCGCCTCTACTCTACCGATGACCTGTGCATCGATATTGAAAGATTTTGCAGTTGCAATCATTGTTTCAGCATCTTCAGGAGCACAATATATTTCTAAGCGGCAGCCCATATTAAAGACTTCATACATTTCTTTATTATTGCTGCCGCTATTTTCTTTGATGATGTTGAAAATTTCCGGCGCCTCAAATAAATTATCTTTTACAATTCTAAAATTGTCCGGCAGGTATTTCATGCATTTGGTTTGTCCGCCACCGCTGCAATGAATAAGGCCATGAATTTTTTCAAACTCATGCTCCAATAATATTTTTAATACCGGTGCATAGGTACGTGTCGGACTCAAAATAAGTTTGCCGATATTGCTTGTAACCTTATTTTCGTTAACCGTTACCGTTACTTCATCCGTTAATTGATGTTTGCCAATATAAACCACATCATCATCCAACGATGTGTTATAACTTTCTTTAAAATTATCTGCATAATATTTTGCCAGTACATCATGCCGGGCACTTGTTAAACCATTGCTACCAATGCCACTGTTGTATTCAGTTTCATAAGTTGATTGACCATAACTTGCGAGGCCTACAATTACATCACCAGCCGCTATCTTGTCATTGCTTACCACTTTATCCTTTTGCCAGCGGCAGGTCATGGTGCCGTTTACAGCAACCGTACGTACCACATCTCCAACATCGGCAGTCTCGCCGCCCAGGTAATGAATATTTACACCAAAAGTTTTTAACTCATCAAAAAATTGTTGCGAACCATTGATCACCTGTGACAACACTTCCCCCGGTATTAAATTTTTATTGCGATCAATGGTTGAATTAAATAATATATTATCATAAATACCCACACATAGCAAGTCGTCGAGGTTCATTACAATCGCATCTTGCGCAATCCCTTTCCAGATAGAAATATCGTTCGTCTCTTTCCAATATAAATAAGCGAGAATACTTTTGGTACCTGCCCCATCTGCATGCATCACATTTACCCAATCGGCATCACCGCCAAGGTAATCAGGATATATCTTACAAAATGCATTTGGAAACAGGCCCTGATCGAGATGTTTTGTTGCCGCATGCACTTCTTCTTTTTGAGCGGATACGCCTCTTTTACTGTAAAGACTCATGGTATAAATTGTGCTGCAAAACTATATTTCAATTATCAATTAACCATTAATAAATTATCAAGTAGTTTTGCACCGATAAATATGACTGTTCACTACGACATACAACACCTGCCTGCCTTTGATAAAGCATTGATCACTATCGGCACCTTTGATGGCGTGCATAAGGGGCACCAGCAGATATTACAATTAATGCTGGAAGAAGCTGCCAAAGTAGGTGGCGAAACGGTGATCATTACGTTTCATCCGCATCCCCGAAAAGTAATTGGCTCATCATCAGACCCAGGCACAACAAAGGATCCCACTTCAATAAGCCTGCTAAATACTTTGGAAGAAAAAATATCTATTCTATCAAAATCAGGGATCGATCACATGGTCGTAATGCCATTTACAAAAGAGTTCGCCAGTCAAACAGCGGATGCTTATATAAGTGATTTCCTGGTGAATACTTTTCATCCGCATACTATTATTATCGGCCATGACCATCGTTTTGGCAAGGGCCGGGCGGGTGATTTTCAATTACTGAAGGATAGAGCTGCCGAATATAATTACGAAGTAAAAGAAATACCTGGCTACATGTTGAAGGATGTTACTATTAGTTCAACAAGAATAAGAGAAGCTTTGTTAAATGGCGACCTCGAATCTGCAAGCCATTTCTTAGGCTATGATTATTTTTTTAGCGGAACTGTTGTGGAGGGAAATAAACTTGGACGCACACTTGGTTATCCCACTGCAAATCTTCAGATAGAGGATGAAAATAAACTGATCCCGGGCAATGGTGTATATGCTGTTGAAGTGCTACAGCCTCATTCTAAACCCGGCCACCAGGAAGTTGCCATTGATATTTATCGGGGAATGATGAACATCGGTTTTCGCCCAACTGTAGATGGAACGAAACGCATGATAGAAGTGAACATTTTTAATTTTGATAAAGATATTTACGGCGAAACATTGACGGTTACCCTAAAAAAACATCTTCGCAGTGAAATTAAGTTTGACGGGCTGAATGCACTGAAAGCGCAATTGGCAAAAGATAAAAAGGCAGCCATCGAAGTATTGGGTAAGAAGTAGATAAAAGTCCCATAGATGCAAATTGTTGAACGGAGCGTCGCCACTGAAGTTTAACCAGGGATCAACAGCCGGTAACCAAATAATTCCAACATCCTACATCAGACATCATACATCAAAGATTATCCCATCATTTTCACCACCATCTCTTTCATTAGCGATGCATCGGAAGTGGCTGCACTGTTGACTCCTACGCTTTTTAAATTATACTCATGCAGTAACAGCAATGCCCTTTCCACGCCTTCGTAAGAATATTTTTTTGCTGCTGCCAACGCATCTTTTGCCGCGAAACTATTATTGTAAAACAAATGTTTGATGCCGTTTTCGGATTTGTCAGGTATTCCAAACACCGCATACAACTTGCTGAAATATCCATACAAAGTCGGAAGCACCAATTGAATAGGCGCCGCCTTTGGATTGGCTTCAAAATACTGGATGATCTTTATCGCTTTGGACAAGTCTTTTTTACTGAGCGCATCCTGCAATTCAAATGCATTGTACTCCTTGCTGATGCCAACAAATTTTTCGATATCATCTTCGGTAATAGTTTTTCGCTGGCCGATGTTTAAAGTGAGTTTATCGATCTCGTTCACAATACGGCTCAGATCATTACCAAGATGTTCGGCGAGCAATGCAATGGCTTTGGGAGACATTGTAAACTCCTGCGATTTCACATAATCAGTCACCCACTCCACCAATTTGTACTCCTTTATTTTTTCGGAAGTAAATACTTCACCATCCTTTTTTATTGTCTTATAAAGCTTGGTGCGTTTGTCCAGCGTTTTCTCTTTATAACTCACCACAAAAATGGTAGAGCCAAGCGGATGCTCAATATAATTTTCAAGCTTGTCGAGGTCTTTCATTTGCTGAGCTTCCTTCAACAACACCACCTGTTTTTCGGCAAACATCGGGTAACGCATACAGGCATTTACCACATCGCTCCAGTTGGCATCTTTTCCGTAAAATACTGCAAGATTAAAGCCTGCCTCACTCTCCGGCAATATCTCATGCTCGGCATAGTTCATCACCAGGTCGATGTAATAATCTTCTTCACCTTCAAGCCAATACACCGGCTTAAAAAGTTTCTTCTTCCAATCTCCTAAAATTTTTTCTGACGACATGGTTTAAAATTGCAATGATGCTGGGAGGTTATTTGGTTCGGTGCAATTGAATGATCATTCCTTTGAGCGAGCATCCGTTTGAGCGATCGTTTGTTTGAGCGATCGTTTGTTTGAGCAATCATTCATTTGAGCGAGGGGCTACACCCCTCGCTCGTCAGATGACGCCCCTTCAGGGCTAAAAGCAAATAGCTTGAAATAGCCAGATCTTTTTTTGTATCAGAATTCGTGTAATTCGTGTATTAAAATTCGTGTAATAAAATCGTTTTTAATTCAACGACCTAAAATCAACCGGTACCAACTTACTAACGCCCGGCTCCTGCATAGTAACACCATAGATCACATCCACTGCGCTCATCGTTTGCTTATTATGCGTCACAATAATGAACTGGCTATTCTCACTAAACTGCTTGATCATCTTGGTGAATTTACCAACGTTGGCATCATCCAATGGCGCATCTACCTCATCCAAAATACAAAACGGCGCAGGCTTTATAAGATAGATAGCAAACAACAAAGCCGTTGCTGTCAATGTTTTTTCTCCACCACTCAACTGGCCAATTGATGAAGGACGTTTACCTTTTGGTTTCGCAACAATATCAATTCCTGTCTCTGCTAAATTATCGGGATCAACCAATACCATATCTGCCGTGTCATCTTCAGTAAACAATGCCTGGAAAACCTTCTGGAAATTTTCCCGCACTTTATTGAAGGTGTCGAGAAATTGCTGGTTGGCTGTGGCTTCTACTTCCTGTATAGTTTGCATCAGGCTATCCTTTGCCGTTACCAGGTCGTTCTTTTGCTCCATGATAAATTCATAGCGCTTTTTCATTTCAGTATACGCTTCAATAGCTGTCGGGTTCACTTCACCAATATTTTCCAAACGCTTGCGCATGCGCTCGTTCTTTTCCTGCAAGTCTTCGAGCGGAACATTACCAGTGCGTGGCTCATCAATGATCGCATTCAGATCAATTTTAAACTCCACGTGCATCCTTTCCTTGATGCCCGCAAGTTGCAGTTTCAGTTCGGTTAATTTATCCTTTATATCATTCAGTAAATGATCGATCCCTTCTTTTGATTTTTGTTTATGCCGCAACTCACTTTCTTTTGCCGCCAATATATTCCGCATATTGTAGTATGCCTGGTCTGCTTCATTCAGTTTCTTTTCCTCTGCATCTTTACTATACAGCATGGTCACTAATATTGATTCAGTATCCGCCAATACTATCGCTGTTTCGGCGATACTGGCAGAAGCTTCGTTCAATTGTGTCTTACTGCTTTCCACCTGAACCTGGAGATCTTTTAACTGGTTGCTCTTAAACTGGAACTCCTGTTTCAGCGATACCACCTTGCTTTGCTGACGTGTGAATTGCAGGTTACCATCATTGTAAGCCGCGGTTGCAAAATTATATTCCTGCTCAGCCGCCGCATAATCCTGTTCTACCGCCTGCATCTTTTCCGTCAGTTCTTCCAACTGCGTATTAAATTTATCTAACTCATCTCGGGTGCTTGCAATGGCATCATGATTGGCTTCCAGTTGCGATTGAAGATCTTCTATTCTTGCGGTACTTGTTTCTTCGAGATGATGCAGGTTCTCAATTTTATTTTGCAGGCTAAACACATGGTTAGTAAGGTTGTTGATATCCTGCTGCGTTTGCCTGATCGCATTTTCTTTCAACTGCTCGTTAAAAGCGATTACTTCGTTGTGGCGTAACTGTATGGTTGCTTTCAATTCATTTACGATCACTTCCTGCGCAGTAATTTCTTCAACCAGCTTTACAAGGTTTTTTGCACGGCCAATCTTTTTTCCTTCAAACAAGCCAACGCTTCCACCAGTGAGCGAATATTTACCTTTTACATATTTCCCGGTCTTCTCTAAAACCACAGCTCCATTGCTATTGCGAAGCGCTTCCTCGTTCTCAGCTATAAAAACATTTCCTAATAAATGTTTTGCAAGATTGCTGTATTTGCCATCGATCTCAACGACACTCAACGCCGGTATGGTTCCTTCAGGCTGATGACTTTCCTCAAAGCCGTTGAACCTATCCTGCAAAAAGAAATTGGCTTTACCTTTTTTATTGTTATCCAGCAAATGAATGGCCTGTAAACCTTCTTCTAAATTATTTACAACATAATAGTTCAGGTAAGGCTCCAGTACATTTTCCACAGCAGCACGATATTCCGGCTGCACATAGATCACATCACTTAATAAAGGCGCCTCATGATTCCAGGCTGGATTTTTATGAAGAAATTTTACACTTTCAGGATAGCCTTCCATTGAGTCAACGAGGCTTTTCAACAAGTCGTGTTCATTCTTTTTGCTGTCCAGTTTTCTGTTTTCCTCGGCAAGTTCGCTACGTAGTTTTTCAAGTTCGCCCTGCGTTTGAAATATCTGTTCTTTCGTAAACTCGTGATGATCCTGCAATTGCTGCAGGTCTACTTTCTTTTGGGCAAGTTCGTCTGCCTTTATTTTTCGTTCAGATTCTAACTGCTGTAATTGGAGTTGACGTTTTGCTTTTTCGTCCTGTATCTGTACAATGGTGCGTTGCAAATTCTGTATGGAAGTATCAGCAACTGCCACCTTTTTTTCCGCTTCAAACTGGTTGCGCTGAATGGCTTGATTTTCCCGGCGCAACTCATCAATACGGCTGCGCTTTTCGTCAAAAACTTTACGCTTATCCTCCACCGCATTCTTAAGATCATCCAGCCTGTCTTCCAGTTCTACAAGCTTCGCATCATCTTCTGTGATCTGGTTACTGGTGAGTTCGATACCTTCTTCAAGACCTTTTAATTGGCCACCCGCCCGCTGCATAAAAGCTTGCAGGCTTGTTTCACGTTCTTTCAGATATTGCAGCCGTTGTGCACTCAGGCTTTTTTCGCTTTCTTTATTTCGCACCGTAGCAAGCATGTCATTAAAAGCGTGCTGCATTTCCTGCAACGCTTTTTCCTTTTCCACAAAGGCGAGCTTCTCCTGTTCCAATGCTGCTTCTTCTGTAGCAATCGCCGCTTCCAGCTCAATGCGCTTATCCACTTCGGCCTGCTGCTGATGGTTAAGATCACGATAGGTAATATTAAAGCCTTCGAGCGAAGCTTTTGCCAGTTCTATACTCACTTCCTTGTACTCCTTCTTTATTTCAAAATATTTCTCTGCTTTTTTCGCCTGACTCTCCAAACTTTTCAGTTGGTTATTGATCTCAAACAATAGATCCTCAATACGGGCAAGATCCTGTTCGGTCGCATCAAGCTTAAGCTTGGCTTCTTTCTTACGTGTTTTGTAAATGGTGATCCCGGCCGCCTGTTCCAACATTTTTCGCCGGCTGTTTTCCTTGTCCTTAATAATGTCATCCACCATACCCAGCTCAATAATCGCATAGCTGTCGGTGCTGATGCCTGTATCCATAAAGAGGTTATGGATATCTTTAAGACGGCAAGCCACATCGTTTAGCCGGTATTCACTTTCGCCGTTTTTATAATATTTGCGGGTAACTGTTACCATGTTGAACTCGGTCGGTAACAGGTTCTTGGTGTTTTCAAAAGTAAGGCTAACCTCCGCCAATCCACTCGCAGAGCGGCTTTTAGATCCATTAAATACCAGGCTCTCCAGGTTTTCGCTACGCAGGTTGCTTATTTTATGTTCGCCAATCACCCAGCGAATACTATCGATGATATTACTTTTGCCACAACCATTTGGGCCAATTACGCCGGTAATGCCCTCGTCAAAATTGAGTATCGTTTTATCGGCAAAACTCTTAAATCCTTTTATTTCCAGGCTCTTTAAACGCACGTTATCTATGTTTTAAGTATGCGGCAAATATAGACGAATGGGCGAGACGAAAGTTTTGAATGTTTACACTAATTATTCACTGTTTTCAACGGGTTTTACACAGACGAATTCCGAATAATTGTGATGTGAGTTTGTTGTCCGGGCAAAGAAGCAGCTATGTGGTACATTCTTGCGCCGCCCTCTTGTACTTTTCCAGCTATTGGGAACAAGGCGAGCTGTGAGGTGTTTGAAGCTTGCTTCCGCAACCGAAAGCCTTTCGCACCATTTCCCGAAGTATAACAGCTAAAGCCCACCTCAACGAAGTAGCATTAAACCCAAGTTGATAGAAGGCTTATCAACGAATGTTTTTAAATTTGTCAGGATTTTGTCGTCCATCCTTTATAGACAAAATATGAATTTGAGCCTGTAAAATTTAGTAAAAAATGAGGTAGTCTTTTACAACTTTTACTCTTAGGTTTTCGGCTGTTGTTGTTTTCCCAATAAAAGGGTGAGATGTGAGAAGTTCGATTTTTTGCAAAAATAGATTATCAAGTTTTTTACTATCCTCTGAAGATTTGTTCCTATTTATCCTATACTCAAGAATTTGAACCCTTTCAGTCAACGCTCGTTTAGACCAAACTATTTCTTTAACCATTCATTAATATGTTGATTGGCTTCTTCATGAGTAAAGCTCTCTCCGTTTTTAATTTGTTGTCTAGCTTCTTCTATATCCGCTTTTTCTGATTCTGAGAGTATGTGAACATCAAAATCATCTATGTCTACATCCAATAATCTCGTTGCTTCCTCTAAAAGCATGTTGTCATCGGTTTTGCGAATCTTTTCAATCAATAGTTCTTGTAGTTCTTGATTTGACATCTTTTATTTTTACCAAATTTAATAAAATTAATAAATACTACCATAATTGAAGCCGCGACTGGTTCATCAACTAATAACCCCATCCGCCGCAGCGGATGGGGTTATTAGTCATGACTATAAAAATCAATTTATCAATACCCAGGGTTCTGCAACAGAATCCCTAATGTAGCATCTATCTCTCTCTGAGGTATTGGGAAAACCAGTTTATCCGAATTCCATGCAAAAGTTCCTGTAGGCATTCTTAATCGCTTTAAATCGTGTATGCGATGGCCTTCAAAAGCCAGTTCAATAAAACGTTCATTGCGTACATCGGCTAATGTTGGATTTGCAGGAGCGGTTGAATTGGTTCTTAGAGGGTTTTTTACTTTAGCAAGATCCTTTCCAGGTGTGTCGCCTAGTGGGGCTCCCCCTGCTGCAAGATTGCCTTCGGCTCTGGTAAGATACATTTCTGACAACCGTATAATTGGCAGGTTTTGGCTATACGAGCTCCATTTTGATGTATAAGTATTACCCGGCCTGGCGCCGGTTCCAATATAATACCATTCCGATTGCCTTAGATCATTTGCAGGATAATTGTTTGCTACAAAACTTGCAGCGATCCTTACATCTGCCCGGCCAATACCCGGCTGGCTTGAATAAAAAGTAGCCATACCATTGTTTGAGCTCCCTGCATTATTTTGTTCATTCTGTTGAATTTCCCAGATAGATTCCTTAGTGTCCTTGTTGGTAAATACGGCAGAAACCGAAGCGTTCAAAGTAAACAGTCCGCTTTCGATAACATCATTGGCTGCTTGTCGTGCCTTTGCGTAATCACCCTGTTGCAGGTACACCCGGCTAAGAAATCCCAATGCAGTGTATTTGGTGATCCGCTTTGAGTTTTCTTCGGGCAATAAAGTGACCGCTTTAGTTAGATCAGCAATTACCTGGTCGTACACTTGTTTTACTGTGTTTCGGGGCGTTTTTTCAAAAGCCTCCGTCTCATTTGTTGTAGGCTTTGTTTTTATAACCACACCTAATTGTGAGTTATCTGCAGTTGCTCCCCATGGCAAAGCGTATAATCTTACCAGTTCAAAATGCATAACGCCTCTTATAAACAATGCCTCTCCTTCAAGCTGTGTTTTTAAATCAGCGTCTTTTACTACACCTAAAGCGCTTATTGCTGTATTAGCTGTATTGATGGCATCGTAGGCTGAGGTCCATGTTAAATTTGCATCTGCAAGATTGCGATCCATTTGCTTGTTGGCAATTTGTTTAGGAGATTGAAAAGTTCCTCTCCAGGTAGAAGTGCCATCGCTGCCTAACAGATCAGGTAACATTAGCAGGTTAGTGCCATACAGGTTACCGCCAGCCATTATAGAGTAACCACCCACAATCAATGAGTTAACGTCCTGGTCATTTTGCAGCGCAGTATTTGCGTCAATTGTTTGCCGCGGCTCTACGTCTAATGCTTTTTTGCAAGCCGTAAATGAGCTTACCAATATCGATACTAACAGCAGTTTATTTATTCTTTTCATAATGATTTAGTTTGTTTGAATACAATGTTTAAAGACCAAAATTGATACCTACAGTAATGGTACGAGCCTGTGGCGGTGTGTAAAAATCATGCCCGAGGTTAACATTGCCTATATATTCTGTATTTACTTCAGGATCATATCCTGTATATTTTGTAAAAGTCAACAGGTTGTTCGCAGCTATATAAACCCTGGCACTTTCCATTGCTTTCTTTAAAATGCTCTTAGGTAAATTATAGCCAAAGTTTACACTCTTCACCCTAAAGTAAGATCCATCCTGTATCCAGCGGCTGCTCTTTGAGTTACCGTTGGCAGTATATAACCTTGGTTGCGGGACACTCGTGATATCACCTGGTTTTCTCCAGAAATTCATCTGGTCCAAAGTCTGGTTATCAAAATAATTACCATTTACACTCTGGAAAAACCCGGCAATATTATAGAGATCACCACCCTTTACAAACTGGCATTGTATATCAAGATCAAAAGCTTTATAACTAAAATGGTTGTTGATACCGCCATAATAATCAGGATTTGGATCTCCCAAAACAACTTCATCCGCCAAGGAATAATCGTTTGTGCTCTTGCCATCTTTTCCTAAAAATGTAGCATCTCCATTTGCGGGGTCAACACCCAGGTATTTTACTCCAAAAAATTGTCCGAATGGCGCTCCTACTGCCAGCCTGCCAAGTGTTCTAGAACCTGGCGCCACAGGCGCTACTAATTTGGTTACTTCATTTTTGTAAGTAGACAAATTGATGGATGCGGTCCACCTTAACTGGCGACCATTTATTATCGTTCCGTTTAATACAAGTTCAATACCCTTATTCGTCATATCTCCAATATTTTTGGTGATAGTAGAAAAGCCATTGACCGCAGGTACCGGAACGTTTAATAATAAGTCCTTTGTCTTTTTGCTAAACACGTCTATCTCACCCGAGATACGATTGTTTGCAAAACCAAAGTCGAGGCCCAGGTCAAACTGGTTGGTATTTTCCCACTTCAGTTTTTCATCGCCGATCTGCGAAGTAACAAGGCCGCTCACACTTGCATAAGCGGCGGCGGCATACAAGCTTCTGGAGCTAAAGTTTCCGATCTCCGCATTGCCCGTAACACCATAACTGCTGCGCAGTTTTAAGAAGCTGATGGTCTTACTATTTTTTAAAAACCCTTCTTCGCTTATTACCCATCCGGCAGAAACAGCAGGAAATGATCCGTACCTGTTATCAATACCAAAGCGGCTGGATCCATCTAACCTGAAACTTGCCCCTACCAGGTACCGGTTGTTTATTTTATAGTTGCCTCTTACAAAATAAGAGAGGAACCTAAAGGAGGTTTCTGAAGAAGTACCGGCAGAAATGATGGCAGCACTTGCAATCTTGGTAAAACGATCACTGGGAAAAGCAAGCCCTGTTACGCCCGCACCACTGGTTTCGCCTTTTTGATATTCAATTCCCGCCAGGGCATCTATCACATTGTTCGCGTTGAGGCTCTTATTGAAAGTAAGTGTATTGGTGTTTGTAAATACTGTGGCAGTAACCTGGTTGTTGTAACTATATCCATCTGGTGCGCCATCTTCTGTACGCCTGCCCAAAAATTGACTTTCCTGCAAGTTGTTCCAATCTATACCGGCCTGTGACCGAAAACGTAAAGACGGGCTGAAAGCAACTTCTGCATACACGTTGCTAATAGTGCGTGCGGTTTTACTTAGATTTTTGTTGTTGCCTTCCAGGTCTATTAATGCATTGTAGTAGATCGTTTGCTTACTCAAGAGACCATCACTGCTATAAATAGGTTGTATAGGTGGCAGCGCATTTAATTGTACGGGGTTACTAAATGCATTATCGCTGGGAACCCTGTAGTTATTACTTTGAGTTAACGAAATGTTTGTACCTATTTTAAAAATTGAATTAATTGAATGATCGATATTAATACGGCCGGTACCGCGGGTAAGCCTGTTGCCGACAATAATACCTTTCTGGTCGTTGTAACTCGAGCTTATTAAAAATTTTGTGCGGGCATCGCCTCCATTCAAAGACACATTGTATTGTTGAACAGAACCGTTTCTAAAAGCCTGTTTGCCCCAGTCTACATCATTGGTACTGTTCCAGTCGTCTGTGCCTGTTTCGCCGGCAAACTCGTCCGCAGCTACCAGTGGATCTTCCGATGTAGGGTCCAGGTCGTCGCCCCTGTAATGCAAGGCTGCCGTATCAAATAGTTCACGGTATTGCGCCGCATTTAAAAACTTAGCTATGCGGGTGGGCCTGCTCCAGCCTGTATAGAAACCGGCCGACACTTTAGATTTACCTTGTTTGCCACTTTTTGTGGTTACCAGCAACACCCCATTAGATGCCCTTGATCCGTAAATAGCGGAAGAAGCAGCATCTTTCAGCACTTCTATTGATTCTATATCATCGGGATTGATGGTTGCCAGAGGATTATCTGGTTCAGTCGAGCTACCCAGTGATTGACTTACAATCGGTACGCCATCAACCACTACAAAAGGCTGCTGATTTGCAGAAATGGAGGATATACCCCTTACCCTGATATTAAGCCCCTGCCCCAATTTACCACTTCCACTATTGATGAAAACCCCACTGGCACGGCCTTGCAACGCTTGTTCAAACGAGGGCAGTGGAAGGTTATTAAAATCTTTTGAGGTTACCCTTGAAATAGATGAGGTAATATCTCTTTTAATTTTGGTACCATATCCTACCACTACTACTTCTTCAAGACTTCTAGAGCCAGCCACCTCCAAAGCAATATTGTTTACACCCTCGTTTACAACCACCTCTTTATCGGCGTAGCCCACATTACTGATGGTTAACACCGAGCCATTTTTTGGCACATCAATTTTGTAAGAACCGTCCGCAGTGGTTGCGGTGCCTGTTGTAGTGCCCTTGATAATAAGGGTCACATAAGGAAGTGCCGCCCCGGTTTTAGCATCGGTAATTTTACCTGATACGGTTACCTGGGCTACAAGAAAGGAGCATGGCAACAAAAAAAGTATAAAAAACAGCAGTCTTAATTTCTTCATAAGAATAGTTTTAGGTTAAGAAAAAGTATTGGTAGATGTTAGCGGCAAGTTAATGCAAACGCCCAAAAACAAAAAACAATAAAGAACACCACCAACGCATTTTGTATGATGATGATATATGATCTATAGTTTATGCTGACTGATGTATGGAATATCATGTTTGAATTATGAGCCTGATTTTATTTGAATAGTTGCTTTGTAGATTATTTTTTGAATTGCAATATTTTTAGCCGGGTCATCTTAACGTTTTCTAAAGTAAATGGTCATTCATTATAAGACCATCGTTAAAAAAAAGGGAAAATAAATCGAGGCTTATTCTGAAATTTTTTGACGTTCGCCCGGGTTTGCAGTCTGAGTTATTCTCCGCAAGGGACAAAAAAGCCAGTCGGATCGTTGCTACCATTTTACATTTTTCGTTCAAACCTTAGTACAAAAAATGACTTTAATGATCTGACCTTATTACCTTCTTAAAAAGTTAGAATAAGGTAATAGGGTAATAAGGCCGGCACCCTCGCTGAAGGATTCTACTAAGGTCGAAAACCCGTGACCAGTTTGCAACCTTAGGTAAATGGAAAGGGGTATTTTTAAACTGAAAAGTCACAAATTTATCCTTTGAGAGGTATAGCCTGTTTTAGACGAATCGATTTTTAAGTGACTTGAAAATCTACACATAAAAAAAATCCAGGCAAGCTGTTTCCCCTTAATAGTTATAGTGCGACAAAAGAAAAGAACAAACTCTCCATTTTAACTATAAAATTTTTTTTATGAAATCACCTAACATTTTTTTCTGCGTAATGATATTCGTAACCTGCTGCGTATTTACCTGGACAGCCGAAAAACCTTTGAACCAGTTACTGGGATATATTTGTATAATAAGTTCAATGGCCGTCTTTGGCAAGATCATTATTAATAAGCTGGTAGATAAACTTCCGTGATCCCAACCAAAAATGATTTCAACGGGTCCAAATTCCCGGAAACTCTCTGAGAAGGGATCATTTGCCTATTCGCAAAAAGGATTTTTTTCTCTGTTAAAAGCATCAATTATTCGCTACTCATTTTGGCCAAATAGCCTGTTGTAGCCTCAATGCCCGCAAAATAAAAGCAACCCTATCCCTCTGCAAACAAGTCCGGCTTTTTAGTTGGACCTTATTAGTCCGTGCCCTATTATTATAATTCCTCACTTTAATTATTTTTGTAAGATAAAAATGCCCAAACTGTGCTTCAAATTTTATAAACTGCGAGTATATTTGTAGTTGTAAAACTTTCGCATGAACAAGAATGAAACGCGGCCAGTGGAAATATTACCTCAATCCTTCGAGAAGAATAATAACCAACCGTCCAATCTTCTCAATCTAGTTCCCGCCCTTATTGCCTACATAGATAAAAATCATTGCTATCAATACGTTAACAACGCTTACGCTAATTGGATAGGAGTGGAAGCTGAAAACCTTGTTGGAAAACCAGTTGCGGAAGTAATAGGCAAGGATAATTTCCTGGATGCCAAACCTTATATAGATATTGTGTTATCGGGTGTGGCATCAAGGTTTGAAAGCACCCGGTATAATAAAGAAGACTTGCGGCACTTAGACATCCATCTTATCCCCGATTTTAATGAAGCCAAAGAAGTGCAGGGCTATGCGGTTCATATCAATGATATAACGGATAAAAAAAGACCGCAACCACAGTTTGAAGATATTGGGGAAAAGGGTAATGGAAAATTATCCGCAGAAGAAAGATTGCAACACGCACTTGAAGAAAGCAAGGACCGCTACAATAACCTGCTTCAACTATTGCCCACTGCCGTGTACACCTGCGATGCATCTGGCTATATTCAACTATACAACCAGACGGCCGTTGACCTTTGGGGCCGTGAGCCGGAAATTGGTAAGGACATGTGGTGTGGTTCCTGGAAAATATTCGATCCGGTAACCGGCGCTGAAATTCCGCTTGATAGTTGCCCGATGTCAAAAGTGCTAAAGGAAGGAAGGGAAGTAATTGGTGAAGAGATTGTAGTTGAGCGGCCCGACGGCGTTAGACGAAATGTGATTCCCCATCCACGGCCTATATTCGATCTTTCGGGCAAGTTGACAGGGGCAATAAATATGCTGATAGATGTTACAGAAGAAAGGCTTGCTTCAAAAGCTCTCCACGATAAAGACCAGCGTTTCAAAATGATAGCTCACCTGGTGCCGATTGTTATTTGGATGTCCGATGAACAAGGCAACATCATCTACTTGAATAAAGAGTGGTCGGACCTTACCGGTAAGACGCCGCAGGATGGATATGGAAATAAATGGCTTCATTTTATACATCCTGAAGACAGGCCGCGAACTGAGGTTGAATTTATGCAGTCCAATTCTGAAGGCCGGATCTATATTGATAAGTTTCGATACCGGAAAGCAGATGCCAGCTACCTCATCCTGGCGGCAAATGGAATTCCACGGTTTAATGAAGCCGGAACATTCATTGGGCATATTGGGGTTTTCCAGGATATTGACCAGCAAGAACTAACAGCCTCTTCTCTTGAAGTGCTGGTAACAGAAAGAACAGCAGACCTCATCCAACAAACAGAAGCCTTAAAAAGAAGTGAAGAGCGTTACCAGCGAATGGTGAAAGAAGTGCAGGATTATGCCATCATTCTTTTAAACACCGAAGGCAATATTGAAAACTGGAACAACGGTGCTCAAAGAATAAAAGGATATGAGGCGAAAGAAGTACTTGGAAAAAAATCAAGAATATTTTATACCGCCGCGGATCAGGAAAGACGGCTTCCTGAAAAGCTGTTGCAAGAGGCTGCTGAAAATGGCAGAGCTGAACATGAAGGCTGGCGTGTAAGAAAGGATGGAAGCTATTTTTGGGGTAGTGTTGTCATTACCGCCCTCCATGATGATAATGGCGAATTGATTGGGTTTTCCAAAGTAACAAGAGACCTTTCTGAAAGAAAAAAGACGGAAGATAAACTACGGGATTTTACAGAGGAGCTTAAACAAAAAAATGAATACCTGCGGCTAAGTGAACAGAGATACCAGCGAATGATTGCGGAGGTGCAGGACTATGCAATATTGCAACTGAATGAGAACGGTGATATCGTAAACTGGAATGCCGGGGCCGAGCTGATTAAGGGATACTCCGCCAGTGAAATAATTGGGAAAAACTTCCGGTCATTTTATTCGAAACAGGATCGGGAAAACCAACTTCCTGAAAGGTTGCTCGAGCTTGCCAGGGAAAAAGGAAAAGCAACTCATGAGGGCTGGCGTATAAGAAAAGATGGTACCAGGTTTTGGGGAAACATTGTGATAACGGCGCTACATAACGATAATAATGAAGTAATAGGTTTTTCAAAAGTAACGAGAGATCTTACAGAACGAAAAGAAGCGGAAGAAGCATTGAAGGAAAAAAACCGGGAGCTTGAAAAAAGGAACCAGGAACTGTCAGAGTTTGCTTATATATCAAGTCACGATCTGCAGGAACCACTTCGCAAGATCCAAACTTTCATAACCCGTATCCTTGAATCGGAAGGCGAAAGATTTTCTGAAAAAGGGAGGGACTTTTTCAGTCGCATTCAATCCTCATCCATTCGTATGCGCACGCTGATAGAAGATCTGCTTGCGTATTCACGGACAAATAATACGGAACAAAAATTCGTGGTGACCGATCTCAATAAATTGTTGCAGGAGGTAAAGCACGAGCTTAACGAAATCATTGAAGAAAAAAAAGCAGTAATAGAATCTACTCCTTTACCAAAACTTGATGTGGTCCCCTTCCAGTTTCATCAACTGATCGTCAACATCCTTACAAATGGGCTCAAGTTTTCAAAAAAAGATGTAGCTCCGCATATCTCCATAAAGGCCAATATCATAAAAGGAAGCGAGGTGCAAGATACCGCCGCAGACGAATTAATAGCCTATCACCACATCTCCTTTAAAGATAATGGTATTGGCTTTGAGTCCCAATATAATAACAAAGTGTTTGAAGTGTTTCAAAGATTGCATGGCCGTGCTGAATATGAAGGCACCGGAATTGGCCTTGCCATCTGCAAGAAGATAATGGAGAACCACAGTGGCATCATCACTGCGGAAGGATGCTTAGGTGAAGGAGCTACCTTTCATCTCTATTTGCCGGTATCTTAAGGCTATGGAACTATCTTAAAATATTTTGCTCAGTTGCTCTTCAAAGGTTGCTTAATTACAAGCATTCAAAATGTTTAGCCTGATCAACATTTTATTACACTTATATTTTCCTAACTTCCATTTCTAAAAAAATTGCTACATGAACGGAATAAAACGCTTGCTGGTGATCTTGTTTGCACAATCAATTTTATCGTTTTCTGCAACAGCACAAAAACAATTCAAAGCCTTATTGGTTACCACAACAAAGGGCTGGCATCATGAATCATTGCATGCGGGAGTTTTAGCTATTCAGCAATTGGGAGTGAGAAATGCGTTTGATGTAACGTTATTTGAAAATCCTGGTGGCTTTACTGATAAATACCTGGAACAATTCCAGGTGGTGATCTTTTTAAATACAACCGGCGACATCTTTGATACAGCACAACAAAAAGTAATGGAACGTTTCATTAACTCCGGCAAAGGCTTTGTTGGTATTCATAGCGCATCAGATACAGAATACGATTGGGAATGGTACACAAAACTTGTTGGCAGAATGTTCCAGATACATCCCGCAATACAAACTGCAAAACTACAGGTGCTCGATGCGTCTTTTCCGGGCCTGCATGATTTTGAAGGCGGAAAATTATGGACAGACGAGTGGTACGAGTTTGGTCCCGAAAAAAGTACTGATCTTCATTATGTGCTTGCGGTAGATGAATCAACCTATAATCCAAAAGTAAACTGGGGCGCAAAGAAAGGAGAAGGTATGGGCAAGTTGCACCCGGTTGCATGGTACCACAATTATGATGGAGGTCGTGCATTCTATACAGGACTCGGACATATCCCATCCATTTTTAGCGATCAGGGCTATCTAAATCACTTATATGCGGGCATTCTATATGCTGCTACTGGTAAAAAGTAAATTATCTTATTCGGCAAAATAAAAGGCATATGTTAAGCTATGGTGATTAAGTGGGATGAATGGATAAAAAGAGATAGAGGCTCATTGCTTTTTCTGGGATATGTTAGTTTCGTAATAGTCATTGTTTTCTTATATCTCGATTTTAGTAAACCTAATCTCAAAAGCGAAAAAGATTTGATTTTTATCAATGGATCGATTACAAGTTTCAACTTTTTGGACGGTTTTCGAGGAACACATAACTATACATTTACACTTAACGGCTATTATAACACATTTCAGATTAAAGCCGATTTTCTAAACATTTTTAAATCCTCAGACTTCAAAAACATTCCTTCAGACCAACAAATAACTGTAGGAATTCCTAAGGATTTTAAATCATCTATCAATACAAACAAAAAGCTCTTCATTTACTCATTGACTTCAAACGAGCAAACTTACCTTGATTGTACAAAAGCATTGAAAAAACATAACGGTCATTTAATGAAAATCTTCTCAGGTATATTTCTTTTAGCAGGGTTTATATTCATTCACTTTGGAAATAAATCTAAAATTAAGACACCGATTTTTTGGTGACCTCTATAAAAACGGCCCGAACAATGCGGCGATCTCCAGTTTAAGCGGTTCGTAGGTTTTTAAGTAGTAACTGGAAAAGTGTTTTGATAGTATTTTCTTATAGTCCATACTAACGCAAATCATTCAACTACACAGAGAAAAAATAAATGGGATTCAAAGGAACAATACCTCTGAATCCCATTACCAATAAATTAAATTAGTTGAGATTTATTTGTAGCCCCATTTCTTCAGGATCGCAAGATCTTCCTTTACACATTCAAGCGGTGTTTTTCCCTGGTAAGATTCCTGCTCTATAATAAAATGAATCGTGCCGCCGGATTTTCTTCCAAGGTCCAGTACTTCCTTCACCGGGATAATGCCTTTACCAAGAATTGTACTTTCATACTTGCCACCCATTTCGCCCTCGCCAGAAGTTTTAATTTCATCTTTTACATGCATTAGTTCAAACCTTCCGGGATATTGTTTGATGATGTCTGCCGCAATGCCACCGGCATGATACATATTGCCGATATCAAGTTGCTGTGCAACAAGTGTTGGATCGGTGTTTTGGAGAATGATGTCAAAAACTTTCATGTCGTTTAGCTTTTGACTGAATTCAAAATCATGGTTGTGGTAGCCGAACTTCATCCCTGACTTCCTGCACAACTCGCCGCTTTTATTAAATATTTCCAGGAACTTTTTCAGATCATCGTAGGTCTTGCGGCTGTTTGCATCCAGCCACGGGCTTACCACATATTGCTGGCCCACCACCGCCGCATCCTCTACCGTATATTTCCAGGCATCTGTAAAATCCCCGGTTGCCTCATCCCAATGCTTTGCATTCATAACGGTGTGGCCGCTGCGCATTTTCAATCCCAAACCATCAAGTAGACTTTTAAATTCTATCGCACTCTTACCATAAAACTTTCTATCCACATAGTTTGCGTGCTCCACATATACATAGCCCATTGCGGCAAGTTGCTGCAGTGTTGCCACCGGATCTTTTTCCATATCAGCCCTTACCGAGTACAATTGAATACCCATGATTTCCCCGGACTTTTTAGCAGCAAAAATTTCACTACCAAAAACTGCAGCGCCGGCAAATGTGAGCGCACTGCTCTTTAAAAAAGTTCTTCTTGATGTGTTCATAAAAATGATTTGAATTAGTTAATAGCGGAAAGTAAAAATTGAGCAATCGAAAAAAGTTGTAACAACTCTGCACAGCGAATTTAAGTTTTTGCAAGCACCTCCTATTACAATCATTACAGTTTCTACAAAATAAATTGAACAATAAAAACTATCGGGGATGAAAACAATTCCACCCCTAAACCTGCCAATTATTTTATTAGCAACGGGTGAATTATAAATGCAGTTTTACATTAGATTTGCAAAAATAATTGCCTGATAGTGTAACGGTAGCACATCAGATTCTGATTCTGCTAGTCTTGGTTCGAATCCAGGTCAGGTAACTTTAAAGCTCCAGTAGAATTGGGGCTTTTCTCATTATAAGCCCCGCCCGATCTACCTTTTATCGTTTCTTACTGTTTCATATTGTTTCAAGATGTTTAGGGTTTACGCCCCCTATTACGACCCCCATTTACCCCATGAACGCCCCCTATTGAAAAAACAATTGATAATCCAAACATTTTCTTTATTTTTACGTTGATAAATCAAAACTCAAAAAAACATGAACCTAAACATTATTGCAGCTATCCGCAAAGACAAAAAGGATAGCAAAGGCTTAGTCCCTCTTTACGTGTATGTTTATAAAGGAAGTAAACTTTACACCAAAAAAAGCATAGGCCAAAAAGTACCCCTCGAATTTTGGAACGAAGACGAAAAGGCAGTTTCAAAAAAATGCCCCAATGCAACCCTTTTAAATTCTTTACTTGAAAAGGAAATCCATGATCTAAAGAAAAAAATCTTAGAAGCTACCATTACAAAAGGGGGTGCAGACGTTAAGCAGATATTAAACAAGGGCGTAATACATGATATGAGTTTTTACGCCTTCGCTGAAAAACAGATTAAAGAAAAGAAGTATGCTGAAGAAACGAAAAGAAGCTATTTAGTAGTGATCGAAAAAATGCAAGTGTATAGGCGCAATTTGAAAATATCTGAAGTGAATTTTCAATTTTTGCAAGGGTTCGAATCTTATCTAAGAGACACTTTAGACAATGGCATTAATACCATTTGGGGCAATATGAAAGTTATTAATACATTCATCAGCGATGCCCTTAAATCTAAGTATATCACTGAAGACCCTTTTGAAGATTATAAGCGGCCCCGATATAAGCAAACCGAACGGGCTTTTCTAAATGCCGCCGAACTTAAAAAAGTGGAAGACTTTGCAAACGATACTACCGACCCGGCTTTAAAGACCGTCGCTAATTACTTTTTATTTATGTGTTATACCGGGCTTCGTTATTCCGACGCTATACGGTTTAGGATGGCCGAACATATTGTAAATGGAGAAAGGATAGTGATAGAAACACAGAAGACAAAGAAGGTTACAAACCTGTATATAAATGCTAAGATCAACAAGTACATGGATTATGTGGAAAATCATAGAATATATTTCACTCAAACGTATTACAACCGTATGCTAAGGCGTATTGCAAGAGAAGCGGGGTTGGGTAAGAAGGTTAGTAGCCATACGGCCCGGCATTCGTTTGGGACGGCCTTAGCGTCTTTAGGAGTTGAAATGAAGGTGGCACAAGGTTTATTAGCTCATGGCAGCATAAGGAGTACGCAGGTTTACTATCATTTAGAAGCACCTATTTTAGACGCAGCAATGAAAAAGTTCGGATAGTTCAGGGAATTTATAATAACAGAAAAGCCGCTTTAATTAGCGGCTTCTTTGTTTGGTAATGTGTCTAAAAATTCCCGGTAATCTTCATGATACGGGTTAGGGTCTTTGGGGTTTTTTCGGCCTAATCGTCGGCAAAAGTTAACCCATTTTTTACCGTCTTCAGGGGAACAAAAAAACGGCGTCCATGTAGGGCCGTTTCTGTAAAAATAAACTTCGTCTTTCATATTTGGATTTTTGATTTAAGCTCTTAAATAAACTTCGTCGCAGTCGTCGCAATGGACGTGCAAACCCTCTTTGCCCCAAATGTTAGAAGCACATGAAGGGCAACTATATTTTGTTTTGTTCTTGCCTGCTTTCTTCGCTTTGCTGCCGCCTTCAGATACACAAACCAGCGGGTATAAAAACTCTTTTGGCATAGCGTCCCAAAGGGTTATAAATTGCCCGCCTTCCATGATATAATGAGACATATTTTTTCCGGTTTCCTTACCGCCTTCTTGACCTGTTGACGAAGGATATAAACCGATTGCTTTCATTTTTTTTGCGAAGCGTTTGCAGTGGTAGCCTTTGGCCGGGGTGTCGTGGTCTTGCTGCCATAGGTGAACCATTTCATGAACAAGCGTTGAAATAACTTCAACCGGGGGCCGCTTCAAATATTCAGGGTTTAAACTGATTTCATGAACGGTGTCGCTTGCCTCGATAGTTCCCCACCTTTCCGGGGCAAAGAATCCGTAAGCCTTAGATTTGCGGCTAAAGTTTAGTACGCAATTATTAAGCATGCCGCTAAACATATTAGCATTATAATAATTATAAATGTTTTGAATAGCTGTGAATTGCGCCCCGGTGTAGTCTGTTAATTTTTCCATGATGATTTAGAATTTTTTAATTTTTGTAATGTGTTCAATCTGCCAACCGGCGTTTTTTAATTTTGTTAGGACGTCTAAAATTGTTGCCCCGGCATCCTGAAGAACAACTCTTCCTTTTCCTGTTCCTAATGTGATTGTGTAGCTTTGCATATTGTTTTTGTTTGATAAATCAAAGGTAAATCAATTTTAAACAATAACGATCAATTTGATAAAATATTTTTTCTTCGTACGATATAAATAAAAAACCCGGCTAAATAACCGGGTTTCGCTGTCAGTATTTTTGAAGGTCTAAAACTAAATTTCTTACTTCCTTTGTGATCTGTCTTTCTGCTTTCTTTAGGGCTTCAAGCCGGGCCGCTAATTCTTTCAACCGGGCTTCCTTATCTTCTCTACTCATAAAGGCAAAGCGTCTTTTATTTTCGGCATTACGGACGCTGCATGATTTGAGTTAACAGTAAAATTTTTAGTTTCTTCGCCAAGTCTATTAAATAGCTTGATATTAGATTTACCGTTAACAACAGAAAGTAACTGGCTTTCATCTTGTATTTGTTCGTGAAATTTTAAAAATGCCTGTTCAAAATTTTCGTAGTTAAACACAAATACTGAAGGGTCAGGGCTGTGTTTTGTTTTCCGGCTTAATTGGACTTTGTACATGGTTTGAGGTTTTTTAGTTGTTATTGATAAATCAAAGATAATCAATTTAAAACAATAGCAAACAAAATCTTTAATCTTCAAGTGTTCCGTCTATTACAAAATTTCTTACTATAGCTTTTTTGCCGTCTCTTTTAATGTCTGCGAAGCCGTGGCAATACTGGTTAAACGGGCTGTAGTTCGGCGTCAATTCAGAAAGGCAACCAGTAGTATAACATTTAATTCGAACGCCTTCAATTGTCTTTTCTACCCATTGGCTTTGCTGGTGAACGTGACCGCAAAGCGTTGAAGCCTTTGTTTTACTAAACACTGTCCGGGCCGGGCTAATTGGTAAACACTTTCCACGAAAAAAAAGGTGTCCATGATGTAGATACAAATCGGCAAACTTCAGTACAATATTTTCAGGCAAATATTCGACCTTCGTTTCGTCTAACCGTAACCGTTTTTGCAAGGTAAAATAGTTATCGTTTTGCAATACCCTTGCATTGCTTACAATGTACTTTTTAAACCAAATATCATGATTGCCTTCAAGCCAATAGATCAACGCTTTAGGGAAACGTTTCCGAAGACGCTGAAGGAAGTAAATAACCATATCGAACCACGCTGCAATATCTTCGTCTTTTGTTTCATGCCCGAACCGGGAAAACGGGGTATTATCCAAAATGTCGCCACCTAATACAATTACATCCGCTTTATTCTTTGCGGCGTAATTCAATGCTATTTCAATAGCTGCGTCGTCTTGATGTGGAAAATGTAAGTCAGATAACCAAACGGCCCGACTGCGTTCATTCGGCACTGTTATAATCCTTTGTTTCGGTTTGCGGCTGTCTTTTCTTTGTGGTAAATTCATAGATGGATTTTAAATTTAAGTAGGAGTATTATTAGAAGCGTTTCATAAATATTTTGAAGCCAAAGAAGCAGGCTATCAAAGCGGCCAAACCAAAGAATTTTATTCTCCAACCGTCCCGGCTATGCGTAATATCTTTTAGTTCTAATTGCAGGGTATTATGATCTTTTTGCAGCTTGCTAAAATCGGTAGTGATTTTTTTAAAGTCTTCCTGAATTACGTCTAACTGTTGTTTTAGTTGCGCAACCTTTACGCCGCTTTCTACTCTTAAAGTATCAGTCGAATGAGTTTGTATAATACGAACGGTGCCGGGCGTTCCGGGTAAGCCTTGTATTCCAGGTTCCCCCTGAAGTCTTACAATGTCCCTAACCGTATCAACCCGCCCGGCGGTTACACCTTCGTTAATGTTTGGAAACATTTGTTCAGCTTTAGCAGCCAATTTTTCCGGGTGTGCGTAATAGAATTTTTCAGCTTTTAGTTGCTGCTTTTTCAGGGTGTTGCATGAACAGCAAAGGCACAATACAGCGAAGGTAATAACGCCTATATAGGATAGGAGTAAAAATGTTGTCTCACTGGTTTTCGGTTGTTGGGTTTTCATTTGAAGGTGTTTTTATGTTTGTTAAATCTTCTACGCTTGACTTTAGAACTTTTGCCCGTGTTACCAGCTTCTTAAATTCCTGAATTAACGATACCCCGGAAATCTGCTTTATGTTCTCATTGATGCTTAAAAACTCTATACTAACAAGTATCAGGGCCGTTATCTTAGTACATAAAAAAGGAATGCTAATAAGGAGTTTAAAAAATTCGCCCAATAAAAAAACGTCAATAATATAGACCGTTATTATGCCGAAATTGTAAAGCAAAAGTTTGCTAACGACCTGGGAAAACTTACGGCTTGTTATCGCTTCTTTTAATTTATGTGATCTGTAAAGACCGGTTCCCGTATCGAATAAGATCATTAGCCCGGTCAATAATAACAACGGTACAATAGGAAGTAAAAAAACCCCGATAACATTCAGGCAAACGACGGCGTTATTTTTTAATAACGCAAAGAATTGTGTGGCGAATAGGTAGATTGTTTTCAAAATATATGGTTTATAAATTGAAGTATATCTAACCTGTGATTATATCAAAAAGCCCGGTAATTAGCCGGGCCTTTAATTTAAAGAAGTGTAAGGATAGGATATTTTAAAAAGTTGGTCATTTGCTCATTTTCCGAAACGAATGTTTTTAAAGTTTGTATATCGGTCGGGTCTAATTCAACCGTTTGCCCGGCGTTAAAAGCCATAGCCCATGTCATGAATTTAAGCGGGTCGCCTTTCGATTGTATAGCTAAAATATTCGCTAATGCCTTACCAACCTTTTGCCCGGTTAACTTGCCGTCTAAATCAATAATTTCGAAATCAAGATTAATTTTTTTCATAGTTTTTTTTGTTTATTTAAAGCAGGTATTAATTCCAATTAGCTTGTAGCCCGTAAGCCCGTATTAAGTCGTGAACCTTAAGCGGTGAATTTTCCGCAACCATATTGAACCAGCTATATTGTCCGATGTAGTCCCCGGCGTAATTATTATCAGTATTAGGAAGCAAAATAGCTCCGGTTTGAACGTCTACCATAGTAGTGTCGTCCGCTATGCTTTCTTTGGAATAGGTCGATATACCCGGCATTTCTAACAGCGACCCGTAACCGCCGTTATTATCTAATATGTAATAACTAACAATCCATGTTAATGTCAAAGCCTTTGCATTTTGGTTATATGTCAAAGTGAATAGCTTCGCTTTTCTTTTTAGGGTTGTTCCCTGCAATTCGACGTCGGGTATTTCTATTTCAATTTCCACATTTGGGATAGTAACTAAAGCCATAAAATATAAAGTTTAAATTATTTAAGTTGTTGTTATCTGTTTCCATGCTGAAGCCTCATAAACACAAAGCTTGCTTAGTGTAGTGTCGTAAACTATCAACCCATCAGCCGGGCTTGCAATAGCGTTTTTTTGTGTCGTTGTCATGCGTGGTAATAAAGCCCCTTTAGTAGTACTAAGCACAAAGAATTTAGCTGAAGGTATGTTTGACCAAATCCCTACACATAAGTAACCACTACTGAAACGCCCTGCTTCGCCGCCTGAATCGTTAAATACGTGTCCCCATTGCGCCGTATAAAATAAAACATCGCTTTCGCATGATATTGCACCCGTTG
This sequence comes from Ferruginibacter sp., assembly GCA_039922055.1. Lineage (GTDB taxonomy): Bacteria > Bacteroidota > Bacteroidia > Chitinophagales > Chitinophagaceae > Ferruginibacter. Next base: position 9,783 of record JBDSAP010000232.1, on the reverse strand, counting down.
TCGAACCTGTAGCCGGGTTGCATTTTATACTTAAAGTTCCACTCATGTGTATTGTCGTCGCTGGTGCTGTGATCGTACCTAAACCAATCTTGCCGCCGAAATAAATATCACTGCCGTTCGTTGTCCATTGCGAAGCACCCGCCGCCCCCGGTGAAGTCCATACCGTACCGTTCCAATAGTTGATAGCGTTTGTAGTGGTATTATAGATTTGAAGACCTGTAGCCGGGCTTGCTATTGCATCCCTTTGAGTGGTTGTCATGCGTGGAAATAATACGCCCTTTGTTGTGCTGTTCAGGTTTAATAACGCTGTCGAAATTGGTGTCGTTGTTCCTAACATTAAGCTACCCCAAATAGCGGCGTCCGTTGTTGAACTATTACCGATTATTGTTGTATTGGAGCCTATGCCTATTGCACTATAACCAATTACAATTTGGTTCGTCTGCGATTGCCCCAAAGTCTGCGTATTATAACCAATAAAAACCGAATTACTACACACCATAGCGTTAGTGGTGCCTCCATAATAACGCCCGGCGTCTTTACCTAAAGCAACATTACAATTGCTGCTTTGAACGCTATATAAAGACCCGCTTCCTACCCCTACATTACTATTGCCGCTTGTAAGGTTATATAGTGCGCTATCTCCTACAGCTACGTTCCCGCCGCCGTATGTGGCATTACGCATAGCATAAGCCCCTACAGCCGTTTGTAAGCCCCCGCCGTCGGCTGTTAATAACGCTTCAAAACCTACAACCGTATTGTCATTACTTGCAGTCAATGACTTACCGGCACTTGCACCGATTATGACATTATGTAATGAAGTAGTAGCGGCGTTAAAGGCTAAGTTTCCTATTGCGACATTGCGGGCGTCTGTTGTAGCTGTCAACGCTGCCCCTGCTTTATAGCCTATTGCAGTATTGCCGTTAGTTCCTGCCCCGCCTGCCTGATACCCAAAATTAGTAGTCCCTACAGTAACGTTCCCGCTATCAATACGACCGGCGTTTTGGTTATTGACCTTAAATATTAAAGCCTGGTTATCTGTTGTACCTATAAAGTTTGTGCCGGGAACTGTACCAGCGTTACCAGTTAAGCCCCAACCAGCGGCGGGCAAACTTGTAACGTCTCTATAAACTACTTTACCGTTTGCATCCAGCACCATTAATTTCGTCGCTGTCGCATCGTTCGGCACTTGCAATATCTTTACTTCAGGGCTATTAATAGTAATACCTGCCACATGGTCAATATGAAAGTTAGTGCTAAACATATTCAACCCATTCCCCCCGGCAACCTGTAAATTAAAGGCTAACATATTGGTAATAGAAAATACCTTGCCATTGCCTAAATGGTTGCGATCTGCCAACAAGGTTAAATCGTTTGCTGCAAAATTCGTGTCGCTTGCTGGGTTGCCCTGTATGCCTTGAATGCCTTGTGGGCCGGGAACTGTTGAATCTGCACCCGCCGGACCAATCGGGCCTTGTATTCCCTGCGGGCCTGTGGGGCCTGCCGGGCCGTCTGAACCATCTAACCCCGCCGGGCCTTGTGGGCCTGTTAGCCCTATTGACCCTGTGGGGCCGTCTGCACCCGCCGGGCCTGCGGGGCCTTGCGGGCCGCTTCCTCCCGCTTCAATTTTCTGCATTACACCGCCTGCCTTAACAACAAAAAAAGCATCTTCAGCGGTTACATAAACAATATTACGCACTTGAACAGTCAAAGCGGCGTTTACTAAAGTGTCAGCAACGGGAACGGACAAACGCCCGGACGCTACCAGTTCCCGCAAATATTCTACATTCAAATTTATTTGGTGCATAGGATAAAAATTAAGGAGTTATAAAACCGCCGTCCTCTTGTACGATAGGCAGACCGCTTTGAGTTAATAACCGGGCTTGTGTAAGGCCAAATATTGAAGGAAATTCGCAATCGGAAAGTACCTTTAAAGACTTAATAGTAAAATCCATAACAACCCCGGCGCAAAGGTCTGTAAACCTTTCGCTGAAGGGCTTAAAAGTAAAATCGTTATTGATTTCAATTAGATCGTTATCTATTGCCGTTAGTTTGGCGGCGAAGTCTGCACCGATCAAAATCATATCGCTTTGTATCTCCAAAACGTTCGAAAGATCATCTTTGCAAATATCAGCGAAGACTAATGAAAAGGTGTAGTTAAAGGCTTTATTCGAATACCTTAACCCGGAAAACGATACCCATAACAAAGGGTATTTAACCTGCGTACTGGTTGCATGGTTGTATAAATCACCAAAGCCGAAATCATTTAACTGTAAATGATCGTCGGCTAATGGTTTTAAAAGTTTATTTACTACTGCGTTAAGTGTCATACTACCCTAAGTATATACCTGTGTGGTATGTGTCACTTTTTGGGCTTTCTGAAGACCTGTTTTCACTGTTATATTCAGGAAATTCGGAGTAATTATTGCAAAGGTATTTAGCTAATTCATTAGCATAATAAACCCGCTTACCTTTATACATATCGCTTAGTTTATCCAAGTCCCTGTATTCCGGGCGGCTTGCTGCTTCGCTGGTACGGGTTACTACTCCAACATTTGAAAAGCGGTAATTTAGTTTAAAAGGGAGTTCAACTAAAATCGCATTTATCAAAACAGGTTTGCAATAATCGCTTACCAATTCTTTATAGTACCCGGCTAAAGTACCGGCTTCTATTTCAGCTTTCAATTTCTCAAAAAGGTTTGTGCCTAATACAGGTTTCAATTCCATTTCCTGCATTTCCTTAATTAAAGGAAGAATTATATTCGGGTCAATATTTTCGTTTAATTCGCTGCTTTGTGTAAGTGTCTTATACGAAATTAAAAGGGTGTTGTTATTCATAGTTAGGATTTGTTTATTACTGTGTTAACTTGCCAAAAATGTCTACAAAAGGGTTGCGCTTCGGTTGCGCCTTTGGGCCTATACCAGCCGCCCCGCCTGTTCCAAACTGAATAGCCTAAACGGGCCGAAATTTGTTCTATATCTTGCCGGGTGTATAATCTATCCAAGTCCAACATTTTGGCGCAAAAGGGGCGGTTTCTGTTATCCTTAATTCCTTCGTACGAATACATTATTTTAATGGACGTCGTTTTTGTTTCCCCTTTGTCGATAACGTCCCCGGCGTTGGGTGTTGGCTTCCTTTCCGTTACCTCGTCTGCACCTTCGCCGCTTGTACTTACTTTTATCAACCCTTCACTTTCAAGCCCTTTTATTAAGCCTGAAACAACCGTTTCAGATACCTTTAAAACTTCAGCGATTGCCGCCGGGGTTGTAAGTGGATCTTTTTTTAATAGGTCGATAATCGCTTTTTGATTTTCGGTTAATTCCTTAACGTCTGCGAAATATTGGCGGTAAAATGAAAAGTCGTTTTCATAGGTCGCTTTCCTACTTTCTACTATTTCAAATTCACCTTTTCTTTTACCGAATCCAGCGAATATTTTAGCGTCCCTTTCGTCGTCTAAATCATCATTAAATTTTGCGGGCGTTGGTGTTGGTGTTGCTGGTTTTTCTTGTTCCTGGGTTATTGGTTTACGGCCTAACAAGTCCCGTATTTCGTCCCTGGTTAAGTTTGCGGCAATCGTTGCCTCGCTTAACTGTATGCCTATAGGTTCACTTCTTTGCAAATAAACTTTTGGGATGCCGTTGATACCTAAAACGACATTCAAATTTTTCTCTAAAATCATTCGCTTACTGTTCACATAAGTATTTTCAAACAGTTCAAACGCTTGCCTTAATTCGTTGTTATTGCCGAATGTAACGCCTTCAGCTTTAATACCAAATAGCGAAGGGCTTGTTATCCTATGTGAAGAAAATATTTGCTTTTCGGTTGTCTTATCCAACAAATCAAAATGCTTGTCTAATTCGGTGCCTGATAAATCTAAAATAGTAGTTGCATTTTCCCCGGACTTGTTAAAAGATAACATGATCTTACCGGCATTTTTCGACCCTGCGTATTTATCATTCACTTTCCTTTCAACTTTCTTTTGTTCTACTTCGTCAGGTATGCCGTTATTAAAGTTGATTAGCTTACTTGCAAACATTCCGTTTGTGATGCCATTAAGATGGTATTCACCTATGCAAATATCAATCTGAATATATCGCAAAGCGGCGTTGTAATCAGGCTTCGGATATACGGGGCTGTTAGGCTTATACTCCTTAATAAAAAGCACTTGCTTTTTACCCGGTTTGCTAAGGTCGAAAGCTGGTATAGCTTCAGGCTTAACCCTTGAATTTTCAGTTATATTACCGGCTGCGTCCGTTATATGCCAGTCCTTAGCGAAGTAAAATGTTTTGAGGTCTTCGCTTGCCCTTACCTTACTAAAATCCAAATGGAAAACTTCAGCAACCGCCTTCACCTTGTTAAAAATTATCTCCAAATAACAACCGCCGAACGCCGATAAATCATAGGCAAGTTTTTTAGAAACGTCCTGCAAACTTTCGCCGTCGCTATTAGCCTTATCAATAAATACCTTAGCCTTCTTATTAGCCCCGCTGCTTTCTTCAACAAAGGCAAACCCTTTACCTATAATAAAATCAGCTTTACCGCTTACAATTGCGCCGTGTTTTCCCGACTTATCAATGAGATCAATTAAATAATTCGGATAGTCGTTTTTATCTCCATAAGATACATACCCCTTTTTATTTACGGCGGTTAAAGGCTGTTTAACGTCTTCAAATTCCAGCTTTAAAAAGCTAATATTACTTTGTGCGTGTTCGGTGTTATTAGTTTCCATTGTATTGGTTAAAGGTTACTGTATCTGAATCGTTTTGCTTAAACTGAACATCAAAAGAAGACACAACAAACGCCCGGCCTTCCTCAACAATACCGTTAGTCATTGCTATATCGGTATTATTAAAGGCGTCTTGTTCGTAAACCTTGTAGCTATGCCAACCATCGGTTTCAAAGAATGTCCCGGTAATTTCAAAGAGGTTGTAACGGCTTTTGTAAATCGAATTATCTGTTAATACAATAGACTGCTCTTTAAGTGTCATATCGTTAGTAAAAACAAACAGATAAAAAGGGTTTGCCAGTACGCCTAATTCTGTACAAGTGAGTGCAAATAATTGCGGGGTGTTGGTTTGGTTTATCCGTATCATTCGAATGAAGTATAAAAAAAAGCCCTCCGTATCAATGAAGGGCTTTTAATAGATATTGATTTACTTATACTAAGAAGCCGGTAAAAGTAAAGCCGCCATTATGGTCGGGTCAACGTGTGAAGTTTTACTTTCTTCGCCGGTCAACTGTAATTCATAACCGCTTCTGTCGCCGCCCGCTGTACCGCTTCCAATTGTACCGCCGCTTACGTCCATACCGTTTTCACGGCCTAACATAATAATTTCGCCGTTCCTGTCTTCAACGATCAAGACCAAAGAAGCCCTACAAAGGCTATCCACTAAAGCAGATGTCGCAGACTTCAATTTATTAAAAATCAATGTCGCAGATTGAGCGTAAAACATTGAACCGTTCGTAGGGTTTGAAGTAATAGCGTTTGAAAAACTTGAAGTACTTTTAACCAAAGCGAAATCATAAAACTGCGTTCCCGTTTGCATCACAACGGCACTAATAACGCCCGCTGTTTCAGCAATAGAAACAATATCTTTTTTTGCAGCTATACGAACTTTAGAAAGACCGCCTAAGCTATCTTTGTTACAGTCGATAACATAGCCCGCCGTAATTGCACAACTCATATTTTTTGTATTAAAAAGGTTTTAAAAAAAGGGCGGTTGCCTTTCGGTTAGCCGCCCCCGTTATTGGTTAATAAAAACTAAACCAGCTCAAAAATCACAACCTCGTCAGTAAATGCAAATTGAAAACCCGCTTTAAACTTTGCAGAAAAACGCACTTCTTCAGCTTCCGGCGCATACTTTAATTCAATCCTTTCGGTTTCTTCAATAAGGTCGGTAGCAAATACCATGTTATTCCATGTAGAACCGTAGATTTCTTTAGTACTGTTCAAACCTGGTGTACTGTAAATCTTCATGTTAGTACCGTACAAAGTAGCTTCGCCGGGGTCTGTAGAAGGCTCGTAGTGAAACAGGTTTGCAGATTTCAAAGCAGCTTTGTAAAGTCTCATAACTTCACTACCTACCATGATAAAAGCGTTTTCGGCTTCAATGCTTTCTTCAGGAAAAGCCTCGTAAACGCCATCCAAAATAGCAAGTACATTCGCTTTAGTAATACCAGTTGCAACCGTTACGCCGCCTGTATTACCGTCGATTGTGTCAGATGCAGCCTTTGCAAGTTCCCTGTAGCCGTCTGCTCTTTTCAGTTGGGCGTCTGCACTTGCTTTATCGCCACTCCATGCCAATTTCTCCAAAGCCAAAGCAATCTTTTTTGATTTCTGATCTACATAATCATTCGCAAAAATGATTTCTGTATAATCCGAACCGGATGTTAAATTTGCCTGCTCAAAACTATCTTCCACGTCTGAAGGACAAAGTGCCTCTTGCACTTTAATGTTGCCTACTTCAATAGAACGGGTAGAAATTTTTGTAGTACCTGAAGGAGTAAAACCGCAACCTTTACCGTCCTGGAAAACAGCATCGGTTTCCATCTTTGGTAGTTGGCTTTTTGTTTTTACGCCGGTCATGATCGTGCCGCCCTTTGTCTTAATAAGGTTAATTGTTTTTGCACCTAAAACCGCTTTAACAAGCATGGTTTTTTCGTTTGGTTGCGTGTAAGTGCCTAACGCTGTTACATCAAATGCCATAGAATTTTGGTTTGTGTTTTAATTGTGGTTTGTTATAAAAAAGGAGGTATAAAAAAATACTGTATTGTGCTACTTTTTATTAGCAGCGGCGAACGCTGCCTTTACTGATTGCTTTACTAAGTCTTTAGCGGAAACGACATCTTTAAAAGCTGAATTATTATCTTTCCCGGCGGGTGTTGCGTCGCTGGTTTCGCTAATAACTTCCATAGCTTCAAACATTGCAGTAAAAGACAAATTGTTTTTCTCTGCCATCGTTGCAAGCAATTGAACTAAGCCTTCAACTTTTTCGTTTAAAGCGTCGAAATCGGCTTTAGATACTTCGCCGTTTTTTTCTTTTTCAGCGGGCGGCAAATCGGTTGGAACGTCGTCTACTTTTGCAGCTTCAACCGGGGCGGTAATAGCTTCAATTTTACCATCCTTCACGGCAATGATAGAACCGTCTTCAACTTCAATATTCCCATCGGAAACAGGCGTATAAGCCCCGGCTTCGTCGGCTACTTCCACGGTTGCGCCTACTTCTAATTTTGCAGCTTTGTAAGCCTTGCCGTCTTTGCCTTTAAACTCGATAGCAGCCCCGGCATTCGCATCTTCAGCGGCGGCGGGCGTGTTATCTTGTTCAGCAAAAAGCAAAGCCTTAACAGCAGCTAAAGCCGCTTTTAAATCTTTCTTCATTTTTAATAAATTTTTGGTTGTGAATTATCTTGTGTAAGGAAGTATTAAAGCCCGGCGGCTTGTATCAGTTTTATCAATTCTTCGTCAAATTGTTCGTCGCTTAATTCGGTTTCTATAACTGTAGCGTCCATCCTTTCAAGACCAAATAAACCCTGTACCGAAAAGCCTAAAAATTCGCCGGACTTGACACGTTGCCATAATTCCGGGCTTTCAATTTTTGCGCTAATTAACCAGCTACCGTTTGCAACGTCTTCGAATTGTTTCATAGGGAACTTTCCTTTCTCTCTGTCTACTATCCAGCTTTCGAAAATATAAACGTCGTCCGTTTTATAATTTGGGTCGTGGTTCAGGTTTAGATTGAAGTTGTATTTTTTACGAAAAAACTTTTGTGCAATTTTTGCTATTTCGGGGGCGTCATACACTACAAAAAATTCTCCTTTACCTTCCATTTTCCGGTATAGCGGCATATCCGCAACCATAGCCAAACCAGTAATTATTTGTTCGTCTTCATTTGTAATTGAATAGCTTAAACTTTCTTCTTTGAAGGTTAAGAAGTTGCTTTTAATAGCCGGGTTTTTTACAAGGGCTATATAGTCCACTTCTAAACCGTCGTTGTCGTTTTCTGTAATTACTCCTTTGTAAACTGGTATATCTTTAAGGTCTTTCATTATTAAAAATTTGCGGTTTGAGTTATTGCCCTTTGGCGTTCCTGTTTTTGCGTTATTTCGCTTTCTACTACATAAGCCTTCAGGCTATCTTTACCTTCGCTTAATCGCTTCGTTTGATCTAATAAAGTGGATTGTATGCCGTCCATCGTAGGGGCTGAAGACATAGCGGGCGAAGACGACGCCCCGGAAATATTAGCCGTTGGAATTGAGCCGCCGCCGTCGGACGCCCCTGGTACTTTTGTTTTAACTATTGTGCTAACTGATTTAATACCATTAGCGACGATTAGGGCGGCATTAGCAATACCTAAAGCCGTTCCTACTATTGGTATGCCTGAAGATGCAGACAACGCCTTTGTTGCGCCTAAATAAGTTTGAACGGTTGCTTCTGCAATTGCCAAACCTTTGCCGACCGCTGTATTTTTTCCAATGAGCGCAGACGCCCCGCCTAACAAAGAACCTAAAGCATTTATGTTATCTCTTTTTTGCTGTAGCGTTATGTCGTCCCATTTTTTTATTACGTTTGCCCTTGCTTGATTTTCGGCCCCGGTAATTGCTGTTAAAAGTTCTTCGTTATCTCCTACAATAGCCCTCATGGCGTCGTATTTTTCCTGCAACCTTAAAAGGTCTGTTTCTTCGCCTTCTATTCGTAAAGCGTCTGCTTCTTGTGCTAATTCGTCGGCTATCGCTTTTTGATCTTCAGCGGCTTTGTCGTCTATTTCTTTTTGAACAGCTAAAGCGTCCGTCTTTGCTTGTGCAGCAATCAAAACTTTTTCCTGTTCTAACTTTTGGATGCCTTCAGCAAACTTTCCCCCGCTGTTTTTTAGAAGCTCAATTTCGCCGTCTATTTGTGCAGACCTTATACCGATAACGTTTGCGCCTTGTGCCTGTAGTAGTTCTAATTCGAAAGAATTTTTATCTCTTAAAGCGTCGATTGCTTTTTGTGTATCGGCTTCGTATTGCTTAAAAATTTCTTCGTCTTTTTTTCGCTCTGCTTCAATTTCCTTTTCGTGGTTTGCCTTGTTTTGGGATGCAATTTTTTCGCCTTTTTGTTTTGCTGCTTCGCCTGCTTTTTTTGTTGCATCTTCAGCGGCTTTTTTATCGGCTTCAGCTTTATCTTTTATCTCTTTAGATTGTTCGGCAACAATCAAAGCCTGATTAAATTTCAACTCTTTAAAACGCTTGCTTTCATCTTCGCTCAAATTGCCCTGAAGACTTAAAACTTTTCGAAGGTTGTTTAATTCATCTTCGTACATAGCATTTTTTAACGCCCTTACTTCTTTGGAAGATGCCCCGGACGCTTCAAGTAATTTGATAGAATTTTCAGCAGCTTCGTTTTGCTTTACTATACTTTCTTTTAAGGCGTCGGCCTGCCTTGTAGCGTCTGAAGTAACCCCGATCCAATCCGTAACGGCGTCAAATATGTTTCCTATAATTTCGCCTACTTTAGCAAGCCCAGGTACTAAGTTTAATACCGTTTCTTTGATCTTTTGGAAGTTGGATATTATAGCCCCGATAAGAACAACCAAAATGCCGAACCCGGTTGCTATAATTGCGCCCTTCAGCTTTGTAAATCCTGTAGACGTTTGATCGACCGCCCCGGTAAATAATTTCTGTACGGCCCCCGCCGCTTGTGTTGCAAGGTTGTTCGCTTTTTGAACAACCGTAAAAGAACCTAAAGCGGCTTTCGCAACGCCCCACATACGCCCGACTTCAGCAATTTGGCTAAGACCTTGACTTAA
>JBDSAP010000231.1:0-3516 GCA_039922055.1 Ferruginibacter sp. | reverse complement strand
GGCTTATCAATGGTGGGCATCCATACGCTGTTGGCTTCGGTTTCACCCTGTGTCCATATCTGGGTAGGCTTGTCCTTGTCTTCGCCTTTTGGATTAATAAAATACAAGCCTTTGGCATCAGTGATTGCGGCGCTGCCTTGTGTCTTTAATTCGTCTGGCTTTGCGGTATAAGATATGTACACAGTGTAATTTTCGCCGCCTTTATAGCCTTTATCAAGGTTGATAAATAGCTGCATCCCATCATAGGTATATTTCAACTTGGTTTTTAAGGCGCCTTTTACAATAGCCACTTCCTTGATGTCCATCCCTTTTGCATCCAATCTTAAGGAATCTGTTGTGTAAAAATGAGGTTTCAATGTGATCCACGCTTCGCCATACATCCACGACTTGTCATAGTCAAATTTTACATCCAGTTTGGTATGCACCAGGTCGTTGATTCGTGGGTAACTGCCACGGTATATTTTTTCCCACGATGTGTCAACCGGTGCCTCGGCTGGTTGTGCCTTCGCTTCCATAAGCGCTGTGATCATAAAAATTAAGATCGAGATTTTCCTCATATAACTCTTTTTGCTGTAAAAATAGGGGTAGTCCTGTTAACGCAAAACGAATTTTTTGATAAATGGCAATGCCATTACTATAATAAGTAGTTTTGTGAACAAAGCACACAAGGCACCATGCATCTACAAATCAGATTTCTATTTCTATTTCTTATTTCATTTTTCGGCAGTCAGGCGCAGCAAAATCACTTCATATACATACAAACGGAGAACAGGCAACCTTTTTACGTAAAACTTGATAAGCAGTTATTTAGTTCTTCTATTTCAGGCTACATTGTTATGCCAAAATTGAAAGATGGTCAGTATAGTTTGAGTATTGGTTTTCCAAAAAGCGATTGGCCCGAACAAAATATGATTTGCACAATTGACAGTAAGGATCTGGGATTTCTCCTGAAGAATTTTGGTGATAAAGGATGGGGATTATTCAACATGCAAACCATGGATATAGTGATGGCTGGTAATAAGCCCAAAGCTATTAGTGCAGCCGTTCAAACAAAAACAGATGACTTTTCCAATATGCTCTCTAATGTGGTAAATGATCCCTCTATTAAGCAGGTAGATCCGATAAAAGAACCGGAGAAAGCTCTTGTGAAGAGTGAGCTTGTCAATGCCATTGAAACAAGTTCTGTCGATTCGTCTGCCGTCGCAAACCCAGTCAAGGCAAATACAGAAGCTGCGAAGTCATCGGTAACAAGAACCCTTTTAAATAAGAATTCAGATGGAACTGAGATGATGTTTATTGATGAGGTTGAGGGCAAAAAGGATACCGTGAGGATCTTCATTCCTGCTGATAAAAAGCCAGCAGAGCAGGTGAAAGCTCCGGTTGATGAGAAGAAGGAAACAATTGAAACCAAACAAGCAAATAGCAATCCTGCCCCAGAAAATAATGCGTCAATCATAGATAAATCCACCAGGGAAAACAATTTACTTAACGAACCCAAAGATGCTGCGATCAAGGAGCCGGTCAAAAATGAAAACAGGCCTGCGGAAAAGAAATTTATCGAGATGGACTTACCGGTAAAGGATACCAATGTCAAATCTGAAAAGAAAATGGATGAGCAAGTAGTCGGAAAAAAGGCTGAAGTTAATGCGGAGAATAGTATTAATGAAGAAAAGAAGGCCACTATAATTACAACGCAAAGTCCAATGATCAATTCTGATTGCAAAAGCTCTGCTACAGAAGAGGATTTTATGAAATTACGTAAGAAGATGGTTGGAGAAGATAATGATGATGACATGATAGCCCAGGCAAAAAAAACGTTTAAAAACAAATGTTTTACTGTCGACCAGGTTAAGAATTTAAGTGTGCTTTTTTTAAAGGATGTGGGCAAGTACAATTTTTTTGATATGGCCTATCCCTTTGTTTCTGATTCACATAATTTCATCAATCTTCAAAGTCAATTATCAGATTCGTATTACATCAACCGCTTCCAGGTAATGATTCGTCATTAATAAATACTCCTCTTATTTTGTGATGATTAATATGATATGCCACGTTATTTTTTAGAATTATTTTATAAAGGCACTAATTACGCCGGGTTCCAAATTCAGCGAAATGCCAACTCAATTCAGGCTGAAGTAGAAAAGGCTTTGCAGGTATTCTTTAAAGCACCATTTGCGCTCACCGGATCTTCTCGTACCGATGCTGGTGTTCATGCATTAGGTAATTATTTTCACTTTGATTCAGAGGCGTTGTCGGCTTACACTTTAGAAGAATTAGGTAAGGCTGTTTATAATTTGAATGCAATCTTGCCTGATGATATTGTTGTGAGTACAATTCGTCTTGTATCCGATCTTGCACATTGCCGGTTTGATGCACATAGCAGGGAATACAAGTATTATATCTATCAAGGTAAGGATCCTTTCCTGTCAGACAGGGCCTACTATTATCCGTATATCCTGGATATTGATATTTTGCAGAAGGCCGCAACACTCATACAGTCGCACAATGATTTTACATCTTTCTCCAAACGGAATACCCAGGTTTCCTCATTCAATTGTACCATTTTAAAAAGTGAATGGAGATTGGAACAAAGTATCCTGGTATATAATATTCAGGCCAATAGATTTCTTCGGGGTATGGTGCGTGGTTTAGTTGGAACAATGTTGAAAGTAGGACGAGGGAAAATTACTATTGATAAATTTGAAAACATTCTCCGGGAGAAAGATTGTACCAGGGTAGATTTCTCAGTTCCGGCTCATGGATTATTTCTTGTAAAAGTGCAGTATTGACCGGCCTTTTAGTTCCGGATAAATTGATAGCTTACTTTAAATCAATTCAATCCGGCATATTTATTTGTGATTAATCTCATCCTCTTAATGATTCTGAACCCAATCTTCGTTACTGGTCATTAAATTTTTAGTTAAGCTGCCTCTATTTGTTTAAAAAAGTTTGCTATTAAGTATTATCCGACTATCTTTGCCGTCCGTTAAGAAATAAACGTTAGTTCTTTTAAAATCCTTTGTTCATTAACTAAATTTTTTAAAAAAATAGTTTGAATAAAAATTGGGAAGTAGCTTAAAGATTTGTAGTTTTGCACTCCCAATTAAAAAAGGGGTTAGTTCATTTAAATATTCACTCAAGTAATTCAGTATCAATCTTTAAAACGAAAGTTTTTTGGAAAGTTTACAATTAAAATTTGGGTAATAACAAATAGGTAGTTACTTTTGCCGTCCCAAATAAAAAATGGGTGGTTTAAGTAGAGCCAAAAGTTCTTTGAAAGATTGGAAACAGCAGCTATGAGATCTTCGGATTTCATGGTAAACAAAAGCGAATAACATTAATTTAGAATTAGACAAGTTTTTTTCCGAGAGAAAAATACGAAGTCATGATTCAGACAACTCATTTACAATGGAGAGTTTGATCCTGGCTCAGGATGAACGCTAGCGGCAGGCTTAATACATGCAAGTCGAGGGGCAGCACGGGTAGCAATACCTGGTGGCGACCGGCAAACGGGTG
>JBDSAP010000230.1:0-28965 GCA_039922055.1 Ferruginibacter sp. | reverse complement strand
ATTTACCTAAGGTTGAAAACTGGTAACCGGTTTTTAACCTTAGTAGAATCATTCATTGAAGGTGTCCGACCTTATTACCTTACCCTGACTTTTAAGAAGGTAATAAGGTCGAATCATTAAAGTCATTTATTTTCTACTAAGGTTTGAACGAAAAATATATAATGGTAGCAACGATCCGACTCACTTTTTTGCCCTTGCGCAGTATAGTTGAAAAAAATCTCCGGGAATTGTGTCGAATCAGCGACGGTGTGTTAGAGATACTTAAGCGGGTTGCGTCTTGCATTTATAATGTATCGCTTTACATTCATCCAAAAAGCTATAAATAAATACACGATCACCGGCGATCCCATGGTGATAACTGAGAGATAGATAAAATTTTTTCTGATGGTAGAAGTAGCTATGCCAAGGCGTTCACCAATCTCTGCGCAAACCCCGAACACATGCCATTCGATGAAATACTTAATACTTTTCATAACGCGAATTTACATTTATTGGCGAATTATTGAACATATAAAATCGCATTTCCTTTAATGCTTAACTGATTATTTGTAATTTTGCGCAAAATCTATTTGAAACGTTCAAAAGTACCCTTTATAGTGTTGCGAAAATTGCCCGGCACAATTTTCTTGCTATTTATTAGGCCGGTTTCAAATTGATTCATTTTTTCTAATTTCAAACTATTACTATGGCCTTTGACGTTGAAATGATCACCAGGGTATATGCCAATTTCGGACCACGAATTGAGGCAGCTCGGAATGCTGTTGGCAAACCTTTAACCCTCACCGAAAAAATATTGTATGCTCACCTTTGGCAGGGAGAAGCCACACAGGCTTATCAAAGAGGAAAAAGCTATGTCGATTTTGCTCCGGACAGGGTTGCAATGCAGGATGCAACAGCGCAGATGGCCTTGCTCCAGTTTATGCAAAGTGGCAGAACAAAAGTGGCGGTTCCCAGTACGGTGCATTGTGATCATTTGATAGAGGCGAAAGTTAACAGCAAAACAGATCTCGACCGGGCTGTTCATGAAAGCAGTGAGGTATACGATTTTTTGGCCTCGGTCAGTAATAAATATGGTATCGGTTTCTGGAAACCGGGCGCTGGTATCATTCACCAGGTAGTGTTAGAAAATTATGCTTTTCCCGGTGGCCTTATGATTGGTACTGATAGCCATACCGTAAATGCCGGCGGATTAGGAATGATCGCTATTGGCGTGGGTGGAGCTGATGCCTGCGATGTGATGGCCGGACTTGCATGGGAATTGAAAATGCCGAAATTAATCGGCGTAAAACTCACCGGAAAATTAAACGGCTGGACAGCGCCCAAGGATGTGATCTTAAAAGTGGCGGGGATACTTACCGTTAAGGGAGGCACCGGTGCAGTGGTTGAATATTTTGGCGAAGGAGCTACCAGCCTGAGTTGCACTGGTAAAGGAACTATTTGTAATATGGGCGCCGAAGTTGGCGCTACCACCTCTACATTTGGCTACGACGAAAGCATGCGCCGCTATCTTCAGGCTACTGGCCGGGAAGAAATTGCTGCTGCCGCTGATGCAATAGCCGGGCATTTAACGGGCGATGCAGAAGTTTATGCCAACCCCGAACAATATTTTGACCAGGTAATTGAAATAGATCTGAATACATTGGAGCCCCACCTGAACGGGCCATTTACCCCCGATCTTGCAACACCTATTTCGCAGATGAAAGCTGCTGCGGCAGCAAATGGCTGGCCCACAAAAAT
The DNA here is from genome assembly GCA_039922055.1 of Ferruginibacter sp. Taxonomy (GTDB): domain Bacteria; phylum Bacteroidota; class Bacteroidia; order Chitinophagales; family Chitinophagaceae; genus Ferruginibacter. The sequence goes on along the minus strand of JBDSAP010000230.1, from coordinate 27,228 downwards.
TGAAGTTGGCCTGATCGGAAGCTGCACCAACTCTTCTTATGAAGATATCAGCAGGGCGGTAAGTTTGGCCGAACAAGTATCCGAAAAAGGATTGAAGCTACAGTCAGAATTTACCATTACACCGGGTAGTGAGCTGGTAAGGTTTACTATTGAAAGAGATGGATATTTAGATGTGTTTAATAAAATTGGCGCCACTGTTTTCGCCAATGCTTGCGGACCATGCATTGGCATGTGGGCGAGAGTAGGTGCTGAAAAAGCTGAAAAGAATACCATTGTGCATTCGTTCAACCGCAACTTTGCCAAGCGTGCAGATGGCAATCCAAATACATTTGCATTTGTAGGCAGCCCTGAAATAGTAACCGCAATGGCAATTGCCGGGGATCTTTCCTTTAATCCATTAACCGATTCTCTTATCAATGATAAAGGCGAAAAAGTAATGCTGGATGCTCCAAGCGGTTACGAGCTGCCTCCAAGAGGATTTGACGTGAAAGATGCAGGCTTCCAGGCTCCCGCCGAAGATGGCAGTGGTGTACAGGTATTGGTGTCACCAGACAGCAAACGTCTTCAAATATTAGATCCATTTCCGGCCTGGGAAGGTATCGATCTGCGGGGCCTAAAAGTTTTGATCAAAGCGAAAGGAAAGTGCACTACCGATCATATTTCTATGGCGGGCCCGTGGCTCAAGTTTCGTGGTCACCTCGACAATATCAGTAATAACATGCTGATCGGCGCCATCAACTATTTCAATGATAAAACAGATTCCGTTAAAAATCAACTAACCGGAGTATATGGCACGGTGCCAAATACACAAAGGGCTTATAAAGCTGCCGGTATTGGCTCCATCGTAGTGGGAGATGAGAACTATGGCGAAGGTTCATCAAGAGAACATGCGGCCATGGAACCAAGGCATCTTGGCGTGCGTGCGGTGCTTGTAAAATCTTTTGCACGCATTCACGAAACCAACCTGAAGAAACAAGGAATGCTGGGCTTAACTTTCGCTAACAAAGAAGACTACGACAAGATACTCGAAGATGATACGGTTGATATTGAAGGTCTGATTCATTTTGCCCCCGGCAGACCACTGCACGTAGTACTTCACCATACTAATGGCAACATTGAAACCATCGAGGTAAATCACACTTATAATGAACAACAGATCGAGTGGTTCAAAGCTGGTGGCGCATTGAATATCATCAGGAAGGAGTTTGCTTCAAGACAATAATTTAAACTTCACAAACGGTAAAATGTGAAGAATATTTTTTGTCCGGGCAGTGAAGCAATGGGCATCATCGTTGCATCGCCCTCTTGTACTTAGTATCATTGGGCAACTTTAATTGCGTTTAAATTGAATGAGTGATGTTTTATTCTTTGCCAAATATAAAACACACCCTGAAATATTTTTAAGAGCGAAATTCAATTGAGTTTCGCTCTTTTTTTGAACCATTTACAGCAGTATATAAAACTGTGATCGGCAATGCAAATGAATATTTGTTTGCTTCTAACCTTAAAATTAAAGAGTGTAATTTGCACCGTTCTCACATTTATCGCAGCACTTTTTATTGACATTAATAGTGGCTTCATTTCAAAATAATTTATTGATTATTGTATGATTTTAAAGATACTGACCGTTGCAGGTTTAGCCACTTTTGAGATATATGTAGCCATTCCCACTGGATTTGCCATGAAGTTGTCGCCATGGATCATATTTTTTGCAAGTGCTGCCGGCGGCTTAATCGGGGTATTTGTCACTGCTTTCTTAGGCGGGAAGATCCGCAGCTTCTTTTTTAAAAATAAACCAAAAAAAAAGGAAGCTCCCAAGCATCCAATGCTGCATCGTCTGTGGGATAAATACGGCGTGGTAGGCTTAGGATTTGTAGGTACTATGTCTGTTGGCGCACCTATAAGCATTGCGGTTGGCGTAGCATTGAACGCCAATTTACACAGGCTGCTGACCTGGTGCTGCATTGGAGTGATTACCCGCTGTGTGATATTTACCCTCATTGGATACTACGGGCTAAAATTATTTTAGCCTAAAATTATATATACACCATTGTTAGCTTACTAATAGTCAGTGGAATACAAGTTCGAATTTTCAGAGTCAAGCTCCCCTCTCTTTTGGAGAGGGGCTGGGGGTGAGGTCAAACAGGCGGTGCAATAAATGAATATTTTATAAGCCCTTAAGCGCCCCCTTTAATAAAGTGTATACTGCTTTTGTTGCGTTTCGAGCAGGAGAAATTTGAAACGCTCTTTTTTAGTTTTGCATAATTTCACCATTCAGTAAAATATCTTCTATGCAGCCCGTCAAGACCGCCGTCCTTTCTTTTGGTTTATCAGGAAAAGTTTTCCATGCTCCCTTTATTGATTTACACCCAGGGTTTGAATTAACCGGCATCTGGGAAAGAAGTAAAAAGCTGATCGGCGAAATCTACCCCGGTGTAACTTCCTATGATTCATTGGAAGAAATATTAGCAGATGACACCATTGAACTTGTTGTGGTGAATACGCCAACAGCAACTCACTATGGTTATGCAAAGCAGGTATTGCAAGCAGGCAAACATGCAATAGTAGAGAAAGCTTTTACCACCACGGTTGAAGAAGCTGTTGAATTAAAAGAGTTGGCCGAACAATATGGTAAAAAACTGTCCGTATTTCAAAACCGTCGCTGGGACAGTGACTTCCGAACGGTAAAAAAAATCCTGGAGGAAGGCTGGCTTGGCGAGATCATCGAGGCGGAAATCCACTACGAGCGTTATAAACCCGACCTGAGTATTAAGCAACATAAAGAAACTCCCGGCGTTGGCTCAGGTTTGTTGAAAGACCTTGGGCCGCATTTGATCGACCAGGCAATTTGCCTTTTTGGTATGCCCGAATCGTTATTTGCTGACCTTCGCATTATAAGACAGGCATCGCAGGTAAACGATTGGTTTGATATCCTGTTGTTCTATCCCGGCTTAAGGTTCAGGCTTAAAAGTAGTTTGCTGGTTAAAGAACCATTACCTGGTTATGTTTTTCATGGTAGCAAAGGATCATTTATAAAAGGCCGTACCGATATACAGGAAAACGAATTGCTTGCAGGTAAAAAACCTAATACGGATGACTGGGGCACGGAGCCTGAATCAGAAGCAGGCCTCCTGAGTTATGAGAAAGATGGCGTTAGTAAAAAAGAAAAAATAAAATCATTGCAGGGAAATTATTACGGGTATTATGATGAAATGTATAAAGCCATCCGGGAGAATGCTCCCCTGCCGGTAACTGCGGAAGATGGAATACGGGTAATGCGTATTATCGAAGCGGCAATACAAAGCAGCAATGAAAAAAAACTGGTCTGCTTTTAGCTGATTAAAGCAGATAGTTTAAGTATTAACAATTTTTATCGTATAAAATCGATGTTTAAACATTAATTATTGTATCTTGCATCAAATTTAAATATTATGGCAACAAAAAATTGGGTAATTGATCCCATGCACAGCGAAATTCAATTTAAGATAAAGCACCTGATGATCACCAACGTAACAGGAAGCTTCAACCTTTTCCAGGCATCTGTACAAACAGAGGATGAAGATTTTATGAAGGCCAAAGTAAATTTTACGGCAGACATCGATTCTATTTCTACTGGTAATGATCAGAGAGATGGTCATCTTAAAGGTGCGGATTTTTTTGATGCGGTTACCTACCCTCAATTAAAATTTGTGGCTACTAAATTTGAAACTGTAGACAATGATGGATCTTTTGAGCTATATGGTGACCTTACTATAAAAGATGTAACAAAAAATGTAAAGCTGGATGTAGAATTTGGCGGAGTAGTGAAAGATGCTTACGGTAATACAAAGGCAGGCTTTAGTATAAATGGTAAAATAAACAGGAAAGATTTTGGGCTTACCTGGAGTGCTGTTACGGAAACCGGCGGTGTAGTAGTGAGCGATGAGGTAAGGATTGCCTGCGAGATACAGTTGATTGAGCAAGCATAAATTTTGTTTTATACAAATTTCAAAAAACGAAACGGCGGTTTCGTTTTTTTATGTAAAAAAGACGACGCCCCCTTTAGTTTGGTCTTATTTATCAAGCCGCTTTTTAAAAAAACTAACCTTATTGTCCGACTATATTAATTCGTTTTGGACAACAATGAAAAACTAACAATATTTATTATTTTTCCATGATAGACTCATCATCGAATATCCGCACTTAATATCCGCAGTCCGTTACATGCCAGTTTATCGGGCGCCTTTTATTGCTAAAATCCTTAAATTTGAATTATGGAAGTGAAAGTGGAAATACCTTTTAAGCAACTCTTAACTGCAGTTAAGACACTAACGCACGCCCAGAAAGCCAGGTTAAAGGAAGAACTTACCGAAACAAAATCCGCCAGGGATGATAAGTCAGCGTTTATTGAAATGTTGCTTAATGGACCTATCTATACAGAAAAACAAATCCAAACTATTGAGGAAAACACAAAAAGCATTGCAAAATGGCGGACAAAAGGCTAATGGTTGACTCAACTATTTTAATTGACTATTTCCGCAAAACTGACAAGAATAATTCACGATTAGTAAGTCATTTTAAAAGCTACGATAGCCTTTATATTTCAAGTATTACCGAATTTGAAGTAATTAATGGTGCGACATCTGTTCATTTACAATTTTGGGATCAAATGCTCTTAAGGTTTACCATTTTAAACTTTGACAGCAAAGCTGCAAGGGAGGCAACGGAGATTGTGCGTCAACTCAAAGCTAAGCGCAAGAGCATTGATAAACCGGACTTATTTATTGCTGCGACAGCAGTTGCTCATGGATTGACTTTGGACACTACGAACAAAAAGCATTTTGTCCATATTGATACGTTGACCTTATTGAGTGAATAAAAAAGGCGCCTAACGGCAAACATTGCATTTCAAAATGCGGACAGGATAATGAAACTTTAGCAGCAGCAATATTGCAGGTTAGTTAGGTGCTGGACCTTTGACCTTTAGTTGTTTCCACAACTTTCCATCTCAATTAAGTATTTGATCCAATTCCGCAAGACATCTATTCAAAAAAATATAGGCACAGGCAACCAGTTTAAAGTATTACTCGTATCAGTATGCAGATTTACCACTTAACATCTACCGTTTGAGCTTAAGTAACCAAACCATACTTAGCGTAATTGAATGTTGTAAGGAGAACAACAGGGAGGGTCAACAGGAACTGTACAGGCTGTTGTATAGCTATGCGTATGGTATCACCTACCGTTATGCAAAAGATGAACAGGAAGCCAATGCATTGACCAATGACAGTTTCCTGAAGGTTTTCAAAAACATTCACTTATGTAATCTTGATAAGTCCAACAACGTAGTCAACTCTTTCAAAGGTTGGTTCCGCACAATAATTGTTAATACCTGTATTGACCGTTACCGGAGCAAAAAAAATTTGAAGATGTTTGACATCGCTACCCAGTACACCCTTACTGAAAATAGCGAGAATGGCGAAGACAAACTCAGTTATAAAGAAATAATGATAGCCGTTAAACAGTTGTCGCCAGCATACAGAACCGTTTTCAATCTGCACGTTATCGAGGGGCTTTCCCATGATGAAATCGGCAAATTGCTGGGTATTTCTTCAGGAACTTCAAAGTCGAACTTGTCGAAAGCAAGAGAGCATTTGAGAAATATTTTAGAACAAAGAACGAATTACAATACGGAGTACAATGCAACCATCAGACAACGACATGGATAAGTTGAGCAAGGATGCTGCAGAGCATTTTGATCCGCCTGGTGCTTCACCAAACTGGCCGGATATGGAGTTATTGCTTGACAAGCACTTACCACAGAAGAAAGAACCACGCCGCAGAATTTTTATTTTACTATTCGTGCTGCTGTTCTTACTCAGTGCCGGCGGTTATTTGTATTATACCAACAAAAACAATGATCGTTCGGGAGTTGCAGATAAAGAACAGTCAAACAACACTACCCTGCCTCAACAAAATACTACACCAGTGACGAATGACTCCAAATCACCAGGAGCACCTGCCGACGATAAAACAATACCTGCCGGTGATGACCAAAAATCTTCTCCCAATACAATTCCTTTAAGCGTAGCGCCTATACAAAAAAATAATGGAGGGATAAACGCATTACCAACGACAAAGGATATTACAAAAGATATTACAAAAGTAAAGTCTCATCGTGTAACGGAGACTAAAGCAGGAAAAACCAGGGTAAATATTTCACAGGCTGGCGTAGCCGAAGATAATTCCGATGCAAATTCAGAAGAGACGATCATAAAAAATGAAGTAACAACCACTCCCGTTACTAAGGCTGATATCAGTGAGCAAACAAACACGGACAATAAGACCATTGATTCAGACAAGAAGCTGACAACAGTTGAGCCTGCAATTCAACCAATAGCCCAACAGAACAAAGCCACAGAAGATAGCGTTAAAGCGCCTGCCAAAAAAGGCAAGGCTATTGCCACAAATAAAAAGCGATGGGAAATATCCTTATTGTATTCGCCAGAACTTACAACCATCAAATGGAAACATATTGATAAACCAGGCAGTAATTACGGAATACTGATTGGATATGGACTATCAAAAAAACTCACCGTACAAACTGGATTTGTAAAATCCCGCAAAAATTATACTGCGAACGAGGAGGATTTTAAATTCGCTTATACCAGCCCTACAGCCTATAAATTTTCTAACGTAAGTGGTTACTGCGATATGTATGAAATTCCTTTAAACTTAAAATACCTGGTTGCCGGTGGAAAGAAAATTAATATAGTTGCGACCGGCGGCATATCTTCCTATTTTATGAAAAAGGAATTTTACACCTATCATTATCATAATAGCCAGTATGACTGGAGCGCCCTGTATAATTCGACAAATAATTATTGGCTTGCTGTAGCTACTCTCGGTATTGGTATTGAAAAAGACATTTCGAAAAACCTGAATATTGGTGTAAGTCCGTTTGTAAAAATTCCTTTCAAAGGAATGGGAAAAGGTGAGTTGAAAATGCAAGGCGCCGGCATTAATTTCCTACTGACGTATAAGCCGGTATTTACAAAAAAGGGTAAGTAGGTCCATACTTATTTTGCATCAAACCATAAGGTGGCGGGGTCATTCCAATCACCATTATAATTAATGAACAGCTCCTCTCCTTTTGCAATCACCCGCACTGTTTTAACCATGATCGTCTCATCTTCATAGTCCATAAAGTATTCGCAGTTACTCTGGTAACTGTGATTATAAATTGGTACCAGGCCAAGCGCCATACAACATTGGTCTTTTTTTATTCCCCACTCGAATATATAATCGTGTAGCAAGGTTTTGTCAACATGTACCCTGTCTTCCTTGCTCATTACAATAACGGGCGCTATTTCGACCACGGTACCCGCCGGAATTCTTTCCCTTGTAAAAACACCTTTGCCCATTGTTTTGGTTTGCCCCACGAATAAATATGCCTTTAACATAACTTCTTATTAATCCAAAAAAACTAATTTGCAAGATACTTATTTGGTTGAGGCTAACGCCTTTTAAAGAATACCTAAGAACGTGAAGCTGCAAATTTCAATTATCAAAAGGAGTTATGTCAATTGAATTAGAAAATATACCGATACAACAAAAATTTGAGGAGATAATTGCTTCAAAAGATAAGCTGAGTATACAGGAATTTCTCAATAGCCAAAATATAAGCGACGTCGCCGAATTGATATATGAAAATGAGTCTTATGAAAGCCAGATCATCAGCCACCTGTCGCTGCACAGGGCTGCCAGTGTTTTCAAAATACTGGAGCTCTCTACACAAAAAAGAATTATTAATTCGTTGCCTCCTTTTAAAACAGCCGAATTATTAAATGAGTTGCCCGCGGATGATCGTACGGCATTCTTGAGCGAACTACCGAGCAATGCTGTGAGAGAGTTGGTGAAAACATTGAATCCGGAAGAAAGGAAAATAACACTATCGTTGCTCGGCTATCCCGAAGGAAGCGTGGGCAGGTTGATGACTCCCGATTATATCTACGTGTATGAAAAAAACTCAGTTGAAGATGTTTTAAACACCATCCGCAAATATGCAAAAAACAGCGAGACCATCGACGTGATCTATGTGATTAATGAGAAAGGAGAGCTGCTGGATGATATACGCATAAAGGATTTTATAATGGCTACTCCGGATAAAAAAGTGGACGAACTTATGGACGGCAGGTTTATAGCTTTAAGTGCAGAAGATGACCAGGAAGTGGCCAACGAAGCTTTCAAAATGAATAACCGTGTGGCCCTGCCTGTTGTTAGTAAAAGTAATAAGCTATTGGGCATTGTAACTATTGACGATGTGCTGTGGGTTACCAACGAAGAGTTCAGTGAAGACATTCAAAAGATTGGTGGTACCGAGGCATTGGACCAGCCCTACCTTGAAATGCCTTTATTAAAACTGTTCAGGAAAAGAGTGGGCTGGCTGATTATACTATTTCTCGGAGAAATGTTCACCGCTACAGCCATGGGATTTTTTGAAGATGAAATTCAGAAGGCCGTTGTGCTGGCGCTTTTTATTCCGCTGATCATTTCGAGTGGTGGTAATACAGGCTCGCAGGCTTCTACACTTATTATACAGGCAATGGCAATGGGTGAAATAACGCTGGCAAACTGGTGGCGGGTAATGCGACGTGAAATAATCCAGGGGCTGATGCTTGGAACCGTGCTTGGGTGTATTGGTTTTACAAGGGTGGTTATATGGTCGAACATTTTACCAAATGTATATGGACCGCATTATTTCCGGATCGGGCTGAGCGTGGGTTTTTCATTAACGGGCGTAGTGTTGTGGGGCACATTGACAGGATCGATGTTGCCACTTATTTTAAAGAGGCTTGGTGCAGATCCGGCAGTGAGCTCTGCGCCGTTTGTAGCAACGCTGGTAGATGTAACGGGCCTCGTTATTTATTTTTCTGTTGCTTATTTATTTTTACAAGGCATACTGTTGTAGGCTATAGTAAACAAGGGATAAAATAGTGAACAATTTTTTTTGAACCGAGCACAAGTTTTTCAATTAAGCTTCATTGGCGTCGCACTCTTGTACATTTTATCAATGAGGAGCAAAATACCAGGTCACTAATTTATCCCTTGCGAGTATAAGAAAAATTAGATCAATCCATTTCAACCAAATCTTCCAATTCTTAATAGTAAAAGGCTTTACTGCATAGTTGCAGATGAGCCGGATGATGCACCAAACTTACTCTTCTGAAGAATGGCCTTTCCTTTTTTATACTTCAATAAAAATAAATTATCAAATTCGCTGTCGGGTATATAATCCCGTGGATAGCCGGGTAGGCCAAGTCTTTGTATGATCTTTGGAATGGTATTACTATGACCGATCACCAGGATCGGTGCATTAAGGTCGTTGTGCTCAAGGATCTTTTTAGCCAGGTCATCGCCCGTAGTATCTGCTGTGTAATGCACCGTATCAATACCGAGTTGAATTCTTAAGCTATCGCCGGTATTTTGTGTGCGCTTATATTCTGTTACATATATGCGCAGGATGTTTTTACTTTTTAAAGCACGCAGCAGATCTCCTGCTCTTTTGTTTCCTTCGCCAGTTAATAATGGATCGTTGCCCTGGCCCTTTTCTGCATGGCGAACCAGGTAGATGGACGCTTTATTACCGAAATTAATTTGCTGTGCACCTGCTGAAGAGCATGCGGCCAGCAATAAGAAAATAAAATTTAAGCGCATACAACATGTTTGTAGCAAATTAAGCCAACAACATGTGATTACAAAACTGCCTGGTAAAGAATGGTTCGATTGGCTGCATTTTTGCTTAATTTGCGGCATTTATTATCCGGCTGTTTCTCAACTGCTCACCATAGATATATCGTACAAGAGTGCGACGCCTATGAAGATCAACAGGGTACTAATGCCGGGACAAAAAACTAAATTATGTGTGGAATAGTAGGTTATACGGGTCCAAGGGAAGCTTATCCCATTGTGATAACCGGCTTGAAAAGATTGGAATACCGCGGCTACGATAGCACCGGTGTGGCGCTGCTGAATGGCGGTTTAAAAGTTTATAAAAAGAAAGGCCGGGTAGCCGATTTGGAGGAAAATGTAATAGGCAAGGATATGCATTCGCATATTGGGATTGGCCATACCCGCTGGGCAACACATGGCGAACCAAGCGATCGCAATGCTCATCCTCACAGCAGTGCCAGTGGAAAATTGGCGATGATACATAATGGTATCATTGAGAACTATGCACAGATAAAAAAAGACCTGGTCAACAAAGGGTATCATTTTACGAGCGATACGGATACTGAAGTGTTGCTGAACTTTATTGAAGACATTAAAAAGAATAATGAGTGCAGCCTGGAAGAAGCTGTGAGAATTGCGTTGAAGAGGATTACCGGTGCCTATTGCATTTTGTTGATAGATGAAGATGACCCTGAAACAATTATTGCCGCAAGAAAAGGTAGTCCGCTTGTGATTGGTGTGGGTAAAGGCGAGCATTTTTTGGGAAGCGATGCATCACCGATGCTGGAATATACAAAGGAGGTGGTATATGTAAATGATTACGAGCTCGCCATTGTGAGGCCCGATGAATTGATCCTTAAAAATTTGGGTAATGAAAAAGTAACTCCCTTTATAACAAAGTTGGATATTGAACTGGCGGCTATTGAAAAAGGCGGCTACGACCATTTCATGCTGAAGGAAATATTTGAGCAGCCCAGTACGATTCACGACTGCTTACGGGGCAGGTTGGACGCTGCCGCAGGCACCATTACTATGAGTGGCGTGCAAACCAATATTGCCGCATTAACATCTGCGCAACGTATTATAATAGTGGCCTGCGGTACCAGTTGGCATGCGGGCCTCGTGGCTGAATATATTTTTGAAGAGCTTTGCCGCACACCGGTTGAGGTTGAATACGCATCGGAATTTCGTTACCGAAACCCGGTGATCAACAAAGGAGATATTATTATTGCCATATCGCAAAGCGGTGAGACGGCTGACACACTCGTAGCGATTGAAAAAGCAAAAGAACAGGGGGCGGTGATATTTGGTATTGTGAATGTTGTGGGCTCATCTATTGCACGTATCAGTGACGGCGGAGCCTACACGCATGCAGGACCCGAAATAGGCGTAGCATCTACAAAGGCTTTTACAGGTCAGTTGGCGGTGCTTACTATGATGGCATTAAAGATCGCCAAAGCAAAGGGAACTATTTCTGACGAACGCTATCACCGCCTGTTGTTTGAATTAGAAAGTGTGCCGGAAAAAGTGGAAACACTTTTAAAGAGTGCAGAGGATATAAAGAAGATAGCCGAAAAATACAAAGATGCAAGTGATGCACTGTTTTTAGGTCGTGGCTACAATTTTCCAATTGCACTGGAAGGAGCATTAAAATTAAAAGAGATATCCTACATACACGCTGAAGGATATCCTGCTGCGGAAATGAAACATGGACCAATCGCATTGGTTACAGATACATTGCCCGTGGTATTTGTTGCAACGAAAGATAGCTACCACGAAAAAATAGTAAGCAATATCCAGGAGATAAAAGCACGGAAAGGAAAAGTGATCGCCATCATTACCGAGGGTGATGAAGTAATTCCCGGACTGGCTGATGATGTATTTTTTGTACCACCTGCTGATGAGATAATGGCGCCGCTGCTAAGCTGTATCCCATTGCAATTACTGTCTTATTATATGGGTATTGCCAGGGGTGTGGATGTAGATAAGCCGAGGAACTTAGCGAAGAGTGTGACGGTGGAGTAGCCCCAACCCCTAAAGGGGCTTTTGGAGCGTTCGGATTAGAGAGCTTTCTATTGTGCAAAGCTTGGGCTTGTATTAAATATTTTAACGACGCTGGAGATCATCTAAAAAGCGGATCTGATCAGTGATGTCTAAAGCCCCTTCAGGGGTTTGGGCTTTTGGAGTGTTTGGATTTGGAGAGCTTTCTGTTGTACAAAGCTTGGGCTTGTATTAAATATTTTAACTATGCTGGAGATCATTTAAAAACTGATCTGATCAGTGATGTCTAAAGCCCCTTTAGGGGTTTGGGGCTTTTGGAGTGTTTGGATTTCGAGAGCTTTCTGTTGTGCAAAGCTTGGGCTTGTATTAAATATTTTAACTACGCTGGAGATCATCTAAAAGTGGATCTGATCAGTGAAGTCTAAAGCCCCTTCAGGGGTTTGGGGCTGCCTTTCGACTATGAACATCATCATAAAACATCCAGTTAATAAACTTGGCTACAACTTTATAGCCGACCAATATATTCCTGCGGGAAAGGATGAATATTACCTGCGTTACGAACAGAGTATTAACGGAGAAGATTACCGGCACCTGTCTGCATGGGAAATTGAAGTGCTGGTGCGTAATCGTAATACCTCTGATGACTGGAATAAAATATGTGTGTCAGCGGCATTTAACCCTGACCTTGTAAAGAATTGTAAATTCTTTGGATTGATCCGTATTGGAAAGTTGGAACCCTTCTACCTCGAGTTTCATAATCTTCGCTTGCCCGTTGGCTTGTACAACAGCACTATTATCAGTTGTGATTTTGGTAATAATGTTTGCATTGATAATGTAAATTATTTGAGCCATTATATAATTGGCAATGAAGTGATGATCGCTAATGTAAATGAGGTAGCCTCTACAGCCAAAGCCAAGTTTGGCAACGGAATTTTATTTGAAGGCGAAGATGAAAGGAGCCGGGTAAAAATAGAATTGTGCAATGAGAACGGAGGCAGGAGTGTAATTCCTTTCGATGATATGCTGGCAGGTGATGCTTACCTGTGGAGTAAGTACAGGTCGAATGAAGCACTAATGGCGAAGTTCCAGGAATTTACTGATAACAAGTTCAGTAAGCATCGTGGACATTATGGAAGAGTGGGTGATCGTACGGTTATTAAAAATTGCAAGATTATCAAAGATGTACTGATCGGTTCGGATGCGTATCTAAAAGGTGCCAACAAACTTAAAAACCTTACGATAAAAAGTGACGAGAACCGAACATCGCAAATAGGCGAAGGTTGTGAAATTGTAAATGGCATAGTGGGTTATGGATGCAGGATATTTTATGGAGTAAAAGCTGTGCGTTTTATAATGGCATCTCATTCGCAATTGAAATATGGGGCAAGGCTCATCAACTCCTATCTTGGCAACAACTCTACCATTTCCTGTTGCGAAGTATTGAACTCCTTGATCTTTCCTGCACACGAACAACATCATAACAATTCGTTTTTATGCGCTTCGCTGGTTATGGGCCAAAGCAATATGGCCGCAGGTGCAACCATTGGAAGCAACCATAACAGTCGTAGTGCTGATGGCGAAATGATTGCAGGGCGTGGCTTTTGGCCGGGGCTTTGCGTTAGTTTAAAACATAATTCAAAATTCGCCTGCTTCACTATTATCGCGAAAGGAGATTTTCCTGCGGAACTAAACATACCCATTCCATTTAGCCTGGTAAGTAATGATGTGGCACATGATAAACTGGTGGTACTACCTGCCTATTGGTTTCTTTACAACATGTATGCACTGGAACGCAACGCACATAAATATGTTGACAGGGATAGGCGTATCACCAGGATACAGCATATTGAATATGATTACCTGGCGCCGGATACGATCAATGAAATATTTACAGGTATTGAGATATTATCATCACTACAGCCAGATGAACAGGGCAACGCCGAGGTAAGCGACTGGGAAAATACTACCCGTAAAACAGAGGTGGTAAAAGTGCCTCAAGCAATTGCCGTGTTTAAGGAACTGGTGCAATATTATGGTACTATTGAATTGATGAAACATGCTCAAGGAAAAAAGTTGAGTGCATTTGATGCACTGAAGAAAACCATCTCCGCAAAGATCCAACGCAGTCAATGGATAAACGTGGGGGGACAACTTATCCAAAAATCAGAAGTAGAGAAATTGCAACGAAACATTACCGGTAATAAAATAAAAAGCTGGAACGAAGTGCACGATTTTTATAAGGAGGAGAGTGAGCGCTATGCTACAGATAAATTAAACCATGCTTATACTTCCCTACTCGAAATTCTGAACATAACCCCGAGGCAATTCACCGCAGATCTTTTTAAATCTTTATTGCAGCAGGCTGTTGTAACCAGGGAATGGATGTGTAAAGAGATCTATAGCTCACGTGCAAAAGATTATACCAACCCATTCCGCAAAATGGTGTATGAGACGAATGAGGAAAGGAATAAAGTGGTAGGCCGCTTAGAAGACAATACATTCATTCAGCAACAGGCGGGCCAACTCGATGAATTAAAAAAGCAGGTGAAAGCTCTTATCCGCAAATTGAAATTATAAACCGATCAAAAAAATTATACAGACTAACTATAAGATTAGCCCGACTTGCATTATTGAATATTCTAAACTAATAAAATTGAAACAACTCGTACCGATAATTCTCCTGCTTCTATTGTCTAATTTCACTAAAGGGCAAAGCATCTCACAAATAAAAAAAGAACTGGATACCACAAAAGACCCGATCGGTTATGTAAAATATAAGCTTAAAAAAAAGTATAAGATCGATACTATAACGATCGTAAGTACCACTTCTTTTATGGGCCTTGCAGATAGCATTGCATATAAAGGAACGATCGGTAAAGTGTATGGCCCGTTCAAAGGTGCCAATTATTTAATAAAGGTGCTGGGCAAGGTTCCCAACACATTTTATCATGTTAGTCATATCCTGATAGATACCTCCTTATTCAGGCAAAAGTTTGCAGATTCTATTGCCGATAATATCATCCGCAAGGTGAAATCAGACAGCAGCACATTTGAATCGATGGCCCGAACTTATAGCGCAGATAATAGCTCATCGGTTAAGGGCGGCGACCTCGGTTGGTTCATAAGAGGTGTAATGCTGCCCCAGTTAGACAAAGCCATCGCATCTCACAAAAAAGGAGACATATTTAAAGTGTGGACAAAAGCCGGGCTGCACGTGGTGACTATAACAGATAATCCTAAAAAAGACAATGGGTTTGCACTACTGCTTAGGGTGCTATTGTAATTGACTAAATTTTTGCGATCAATATTATTGAAAGAAGAACGCCGGCATCAATCGCAAAGACCTTTCTATCCAACTTTTATTGTGATATCAGCATCGCTTGTAAAGACAGGTGCTGGAATATTCTATAAACTGTATTGCTTTAATGATTGATGCAGGTCCTCTGCGCCGCCTTCAAATTTTTTTCCATCAATAAAAAACGATGGAGTAAAGTTTACGCCACTTCGCATGCCTCCTTCAAAATCCTTCTCTACTTTAGTCCGCAGGTTCTCATCGTCGATATCAGTTTTATACCTGTCCATATCAAGGTTAATCTTTTTGGCAAGATTAAAAAGTCCTCCCTTGCTCAACTTACTTTGGTTCTCGTAAATAATATCATGCATTTCCCAAAACCTATTCTGTAAGTTGGCAGCTTCAGCAGCAATAGCCGCCTGCATTGCAAAAGGATGTACTTCCGTAAGTGGGAAATTTCGAAAAACAAAGAGCAGCGATGAGCCAAGCTCTTGTTGAATTTGCTTGAGGATAGAGTACGCATTGCCACAATGAGGGCACTGGTAATCTCCATACTCTATAAGGTGAATTTTAGCCGTCAGATCTCCTGCAAGATGATCTTGTTCAGTGATCGGTATTCTTAATGTTGATGCCATACTATTGTTTAATTTTTAAGTTTTCCAAAGCATCCAGTATGCCATCAGCGCCGGGGTTAATAGCTGCCGGTGACAAATAACTCCAGGCTATTACGCCTTCTTTATCTATTACAAACAATGCTCTTTCGCTCTCTCCCTCTTGCTCATTATAAACGCCATACTTTTTAGAAACATCTCCTTTTGGTTCAAAGTCGGCCAATAAAGGAAAGTGCAAATTGCGTGATTGGGAAAAGGCATAGTGACACCATTTACTATCTACAGAAATGCCGAGAAGCACAGCGTTTAGGTCAGTAAAATATTTAAGCATTTGATTATACAAAGCCATTTGATCGCTGCATACCGGGCTCCAGTCGGCAGGATAAAAAGCGAGTATAATATTTTTACCCTTCAGGCCACTCAAAGTGACACGCTGATCAGGTGTTGCATATAATTCGAAATCAGGGGCGGGGGTTCCGGCTGTTAACATATCCTTGCTTTAGATTAAATAACTAATCGGAAAATATTATTCCGATAAAAGTGCAAAAATACAGATATAGTAAATGAGGAAAGTTATAAAATGGTTTTATTGAAGGGCAGGATGGGAAATGAAAAATTATGGAGAATAGTAACTAACTGAAAACAACCATAATGCAAAGGTTGCCTAAAAGGCAATCTTTGTATACAAGAACATACCAGTATAGAACTTTAACGGGTTTCTTATCTGTATTTGTATGTAGCTTAAAAATTTGGGAAGGGTCTATGGACTTGATAATATCGTTGTATTTATAAACCCTCCAAACACTTTTGGAATTCATCACGATCCATATCCAAAGCATTGACTATTTGTTTCATAATCCTTTCAGGAACCGGATCAATATGTGTTTGAATCGTTATGGGTCTGAGTAAATCAGATCTACTCCAATGTTCATGACCACCGCTAACCCTTCTAATAGCGCAACCTTGGTTTGTGAGGAATTTTCTACAATCCCTCAGTGAGACATTTCTGAGGGGATTAGATGACATTATGCGAAAGCTGGGATATCTACCTGAAATTTTGAAGTAGAATATTGTTTATGATTCACGATCTCACGTAATTGTTCGTTCGTGTTCACTAAATCAGACATTAAGGGGGCGGTCATTTTAGATTTTTTTCTAATCCGCCATCCCAATCGTTTCATTTCTAATAACAGCGTATTTTTATTGGTTGTATATCGAAGAAATTCATCCAGGACAGTCTTGATGCTTTCATGCGCTTCGGCTCGGGTATTCCCGTATCCTGTCAAATCAAAAGATGGGATATATGCATAATGAATGTTTTCTTCTTCGAAGAATAATATTGGTACATCCATCTTGACTATTCTACCGCCACCTTGCCATTCTGTTTGTAAATTGTAATGCTGCATTTTGTCTTCCTTAGTTAATATAAACGTACACGATTCTCAATTGTTTTCAATGAAATCAAAAAGTTCAAGATTATGCGTGGAGTTTGAAATGTTGCTGGTTGTTGATTTTATCCATCTGTTTTAAACTTGGATATTGCATGCTAGTAGTCGATTAGAACAAATATATAGCCAGTCATTCACATAATTGTCATAAAGGCGTACATTATTTTTTCCGCAATTGGTACGAATATAAGAATTGAAATCGATCCATTGAGTGCAGGCAGTCAAATTGATAGTTCCGGCACTTGTTAGACCTATTACCCTAAAAAATGTCAAAAAGGGTTTGATTTGTGGCCTTTATATCGGCAACAGCTTTTTATAAAATGCTTTTTTTGTAGCTCTTTTTTTTTAAAAAGAGGGAATCTGCTCAATAGCTTTACCAACCTCAGTTACCGGCAACTTACATGATTTATTCCGGCATACATAAATGGTGGTTTTGCCTGGTACCAATTTCCCTTCAAGTAAGGATAAACTGCCTTCGCTATTTCCACCGGAAAGAAAAACATTGGGTAAATAATATTTATCAAATTCTTTTCGCTTTGCAGCATAATCATTTCCCACAATAGCTACTTCAAAAGGCTCTGCAGCCAACCATGCCATTAATATATCCCAATTGGCATAATAAGCCCTGCCGTTTACAGCATCCTGCTTAACATTGCTGAGCATTGCAGAAGCTTTGTGTATATAATCATCATTATAAAAATATTGCCCCAGTATAAATAAATTTTTTGCCATGGCAGAATTGGAAGACGGGATTACATTATCCGCAATTTCCATTTTCCTTGCAATCAATGCAGGGTCTGTATCGGAAGTATAATAAAACATGCCGCTTGGCGCATCATAAAAATGAGATAGTGTATATCCCAAAAGATGTTGGGCTTCGTTCAGCCATTTTTCATCAAAGGTTGCCTGGTATAAAGCAATAAAGGCATCAATGGTAAATGCATAATCATCAAGAAAAGCGTTAATAGAAGATTTGCCGTCCTTGAAATTTCTATTCAAACGGTAATCTTTTGATTGAACATTTTTTAAAATAAATGCTGCATTTTTTAGCGCTGCATCTAAAAATCGTTGTTCACCAAAAGCACGGTAAGCATCCGTATATCCCTTTATCATTAACGCATTCCAGGATGTAAGAATTTTATCATCAAGGGCAGGACGGATACGCTTAGCTCTTTCCGCAAGCAATATCTTTTTTGCTTCAGTAATTCTTTTGCTTAATTCTATCGGGGTGATATTGTATTTTTTTGCAATTGTATTATCATCGCCTGATTTATATAAAATATTTTTCCCTTCTTCCCAATTGCCCTTGTCAGTTACATTAAAATAATCTATTGCCAAGGCTGCATTATCACCCAGAAAAGTTTTCATCTCACCTTTTGTCCATACATAAAACCTTCCTTCTTCACCTTCGCTATCCGCATCCAGTGAAGAATAAAATCCGCCCACCGGTGAAGTAAGTTCCCTGTCAATAAATTCAAGCGTTTCATACACCACTTTTTTGTACAAGGGGTCTTTTGTTAGTTGATAGGCCGAAGCATATAAACTTGTTAACTGTGCATTATCATAAAGCATCTTCTCAAAGTGCGGCACTTTCCATACGGCATCGGTTGAGTACCTTGCAAAGCCCCCTCCAACATGGTCGTAAATTCCGCCTGCTTCCATTTTATTTAATGTAGTTTTTACCGCCTTTAATGCGTCATCATTTTTTGTAAGAAAATAATAGCGCAATAGAAACTGATTGCCCACAGGCATTGGAAACTTTGGGGCGCCGGTATTTCCGCCATTGGTGAAGTCAATATTTTTTTTCCAGTTATTAAATACACTATTCAAATCAGTCAGTTTATATTCCGATTTGCTGGTATTTACTTTTACCAGTTCGCTACCCCTGATTCCAGTTGCCAATGCTTCAGCTTGCTGCTCTGCTTTATCAGGATTTTGTTTTACAAATGCAAGGATTTGCTTTAACAGCTACATCCATTCATTTTTTGGAAAATAAGTGGCGGCATATAGGGGCCTTCCATCGGGTAAAGCAATCGCATTAAGCGGCCAGCCACCATTACCATTTAAAAGTTGTGCTGCATTCATATACACCTGGTCAACATCCGGCCTTTCTTCACGGTCCACTTTGATGGCTACAAAATTTTCATTCATTAACCTCGCTACTGCCGTATCGGAATATGATTCTCTTTCCATAACATGGCACCAATGACAAGCCGCATAACCAATACTTATAATAACGGGTTTATTTTCTTTTTTGGCTTTATCAAATGCTTCCTGCCCCCAGGGATACCAATCCACCGGGTTGTGGGCATGCATCAGCAGGTATGGGCTGCTTTCATGTACAAGGTGGTTGGAAAAACTTTGCTTTTCTTCATCAGTTTTCTTATTCCCGGTCTGCCCGCAGGAACTGTTGGTAAGTATCACCGCTAAACCAATTATCAAATGTTTTAGTCTCATTATTCGTTTAAATATTTACAACACAAGCTGCATCTATTTTTTTACTACTCTTTTAAGCAACAAAATTCCTTGCTGCCTGTGCATCACTGCCAATACAATGCAACAAACCAATACTATAATTGCCAGTATAAATAATTGCCCTCCATCACCTTTTGATTCTATGCCAATGATAGTTAAATGAGAAAATATGGCTCCCCCCATAAGGCCAACACCTAATACTGCCCCAATGAATACTGTTGAAGGAACTAATAATAATGCGGCTGCAACTAATTCTATAATTCCTGTACCAATACGTCCCCAGGGTTCCACACCAAGTTTAGTAAATAATGCTACAGATTCAGGGTGACCAGTGAACTTAAAATAAAGTGTTTGTAAAAGAATTACTGCTGCAATAATTCGTAACACCCAGGAAATAATATTCGTAAACTTCATGTTGAATAATTTTACATGCAGTAACAAAGAAAAGCTATTACAGTTGCACTTTAAAACTTCCAAATATTCCAAACCGGCTTGCTTTATTTGCTGGTAAGGGAGTTGGTGATAGCCGCCAGACTAAATCGAGCCGGAATAGTTTAAAAATATTGTCAACCCCTGTTCCTGCTTCCAGGTAAACCTTTCCATCCAATGCCTTTAAAGGATAACTGCCAACAAAATTATAAGCTTTATTTGCATCACTTAATTTACCAGTTATTGCTTTCACATTCCAGAATTGCCTGAACTTTAATTTTCTTGTTAGCCCAATATATTTAAACAAGCCATTGCCGATATTATGCTCCAAAGAAAGCCCTGCATACCTGTCGCTGACAAATTCATAGCGGTTCATTAAATTAAAAGCGTACTTATTATAGTAATACACTTCATTACCGGGATGTACTTCTAATAAAACATAAGGCAGGGTGCCGAATACTTTCCCTCCATAAACATTGTAAGATAACTTTCCGTAGGGGGCAATTGAAATATCATCACTGATGCTGCCTGATAGTTTCTGATAATTATAGCTGCTGTTTAATACTCCTTTTATGCCTTGGGTAAATTCTATTTCACCAATAGGATAAGGGCTGCCTAAGCTATAACGGAAGAACGTATTCTCAAGAAATTTTTCAACATAAGCAAACCTGAGCTTTACAGCAATTTCTGTGGTATTTAGCGGCTGCCCATTCTGAACCGGAAATAATTCTTTCACTGGAATATTTCTTAGCGGGGTATAAATTTTATTAGCAAGACTCAGCGCCGCAGATAACCCAATTTTTGAATCCCTGAAATATTCTATTTTCTTTTGTTCCAGGTTAATAAACTTTATCGGTATACCTTTTTTGCGAACAGCTACAGCTAATACATTATCGCCACTGATATCACTTTGGTTATAATTTTGATTAAAACTTAAGTCATTAATATATGAAGCATGAATAGTTTCCAAGGGGCTGCGTTTCAGCATCCACAAAGCTTCTGCCTGCCCTTTATATCTTTTATCGGTAAAGCCATAAGCCACGTAACCATGCAGGTAAATTTTTGTACTGAAGTATTTGTTCGTACCCAAATCAAACCTTATTCTTGTTCCTTCGAGCGCATTGCCGCTTATCCAGCTAAACCAGGGTCCAATTTGAATTTTACCAATATTTTTATAGCCAGTCCCTAAAAAGTACAGTGTATTGTACATCCGTTTATAAGCAGGTGAACGTTGTATTGAATCTACCATTACATAAATGCCTTTTTCTGTTTTGTTAAGCGGCTCTATCCTTGCGGTATCCCAATAATCATTCGCTTTATTTTTTACATTTGGCAATACTACTACTTGTTCTACCACTGTATTTTTTGAAACTTCCTTTTCTACATCAGGGGAGTTAATAATTACTTTATTGTAGTTGGTGGTTTTTCTTGCAATAAACCCTACTGATTTATTGCCAATAGGATTAAGGTTAACCACAAATTTATCCTTGCTCAAAAACCAGGTACTATCATTAATCAAACTAAACTCCTGCACAATGCTGAGTTTATCTACAAAATTGATATTGGATTCACCGTTTACATGCAATATCATTTTTTGAATAGCAAACGTATTATCGTGAATCCAGCAGTCGCCAGTGAATGTATTCTGGCCTTTATGTTTTGGAATAAAAACAAGGTGAAAAAATCTTTTGCCAGCCACATATTGTGTATCTGCTAAAATATAATCATAGTAAGCATCGCCATTATCATTAATGGGACTTACATATTGTTTCTCAAAAACAGGTATAAAATTCTGATAAATAACTACATTCTGATACAGGCCACCGAGATATTTGGTAATGCTTTCGTTTTTAACGCCGGTAATTTGATTAGCTCTTATAATTTCACGGGTTCTGTAAGAATTTTTTTGATAATAATAATCTGAAAGAGTCTCTGAAAAGAAGGTGGGTAGAATGGGTTTTTCTTCTAGTGTGCTGTCAATGCTATTGGCTATAAACCTGAATTTCTTCAGCAACCTGCTTTTTTCAATTTTCTCTTTATTGATATTGTTTAAATCAATTTCTAATTTATTGTAAACATTGTAGGTGAAATTATCATACTTAAAAATATTATTCTCATCCCGGTGTGCCACTACCTTCTTCCATAAATACCATCCCCTGCTGTGCTTCTGTTTTGCTTTGATGATTACTTCTGCACTGGCCTTACCTGCTTCTAATGCGGCCAGCAGTGTAACGGTATCTTTTCCATGCGGAATTACATAATAAAATGGCTGGTAACTAATGCTTGTTATTTCTAAAGTATCTGAAGGCCACTTACTCAATATAAAACTGAAGGCACCGGAAGAATCTGTTATCTTTCCAACAGTAGTGTTTTTGAACTTCACACTTGCAAAAGGTAAAAATTCATCTGAGTGGCCATCTTTTACAAAACCCCTGATAATTTTGGTTTGAGCCTGTAGTGATGAAAAGGAAAAAAATATGAAACAACACAGCATTCCGTTTAAACAGCGTTTAATGATACAAGTCTTTTTCATCTAAAATTTTGAACGCTGGCTAAAGCATTTATATGCTGTTTTGTTGTCCCCTTTTTAAAAATTGTTATGTATCCGATTACAGCTTCGATAATAATCACAAATATTTTTATAGTGGTTATTAACCGGCTGTTTCTTTTCTGTATTTTATAGTTAATGATGCCACTCCATACCCGTCCGGTAATTGGGTATCTGATACTTCGTTAATGCCAATTTTTATTAAAGCCATGTGATGGACAGCATGTTCAAGGTTGTATGCAATCTCTCTGAAATAATTGGTAGGTATTTTATTTAACTCATCGCTGTTTTCATCAAATCCTGCTTCTAATACCAGGTTATTGTTTTCATTTAGTAAGGCTGCATTTATTTTATTCATTACATCAATTGCTGTTCCCTTTGCTGTTTCAATGGCAATATCCCTTTTCCTGTTTTCATAATTAACAATTCCAGATGTATAACCGTCCTGTAAACAAACAAACATTTCCACTACATGTCTTACATGCTGACCGATACTTGCGCCTGAAAGCGTATCAATTTTTTGACTGTATTGCTCATTTGAAAGCTGGAGCAGAGAGTCTTCCAGTTGATTGAAAATAGCATGAACAGATTGCTGAATAGTCATCGTTTTCTTGTTTTAATATTTATATCCTTCGCATGCTTTCTCTTCTAATTGTACACCCAAAGCTAAAACAATGCGGTTTACAAAATTGAAATAGGCGACTACTAAAGTAGCATCCAAAATGAATCTTGGTTTGCATATACTTTTCTTCCTTAAGACGGGGCTGTGTCACATACGTGACAAGATCATGAGAAATATTTATAGGTCTGATGATTTCTAAAAGCCTGTTTTGTTTCAATCCTGTAAAAGCAGACTTTATTGCCAGTCAAGACGGGCTTGCTAGTTAGGTCAGGAACAGTCAGGATTAAAGTGTAAGCCAGGGCAGGAATTTTATTGTTGGTCTAATAACTTCATCAACAGGTTTGTAATTTCCTTTTGCCTCGTCCATACAATAAAGTGGTTTTCATTTTCAAACGTGGTAACAGTAACCGTAGCTGATTTTGTAAACATCTTTTTTGCATACGCCACATTGCTATAAGGCACCAGCATATCTTTTGTGCCATGCAGTATATAAACCGGACAGGTTATTTTTTCATAATCGGCAGTCATTTCTTTTAAATCCTTTTTTAAATACCACAATTCTTCATTGCTGGGCCGCAATGCACCTGGCACTAAAATGTTTAAAGGTGTTTTAAATAAAACAGGCCTCCATTTCTCTGGATTTTCTGCGGCCGGATCAAGTGAGCCTGCAAGTATAACCAGGTCTTTTATGTATTGTGGCCTGGCGGCTGCCAGCTTTACTGCTAATGGCCCGCCAAGGCTATGGCCAATAATAATAAAAGGCTTTTTATTATTCACACTATCCATCCAGGCTGATATGATGCCTGTTTGTGCTGAAAGGTTCATTGCATTTCCGAAATCGCTATACCCGAAACCAGGGCGGTCAATAGAAATGATTCGGTAATGTTGCAGTAGTCCGCTATCCATTAAATAATTCTGAAAAGCATCCCAGCTTCCGGGTGTGCCATGCACAAATAATAATGTAGGTAAAGTATCGTTGCCCGTTTTTGCATAATGCAGCGGGAAGCCATTTATTTTTTTAACTGCTGTTTGTAACGACACACCTGTAGCGCTGAATTTCTTCCTGGCCTCACCATCACTGATGCGAAACTTCATACAGCTTTGTGCCATGATAAGCCAAAGCAATAAAAATATTCCAACAATTTTAATGGGATGTTTAAAATATCGCCGCATAATAACAGTAAGGTTGTAAAGGATTGATCTTATAATTCTATTTATCCTGAATGGCTATTATAATTATTCACCTCAGCTATTCAAAGTGCAACACCAAATTTAATCAACTTAATGAATGTAGTAACTGAATAAATTCATGCTGAAGCGTTTCCGTTTTATCCTTTGCATACCAACTATGCAATTCCTTTTCAAACTCATCCCAGCTTCTCCCTTCCGGGTTCTTTTTCCATGATGCCAGTAATTCCTGTGCAGGCGCCGGCCTTGGGGCCCATTGGTAAGGTAATTATCCATCAATTCAGGGTTTTCATCCCTCAGTAAAATATACAGCTTTATTTTATCGGGATTGAGCTTTGCTATTTCCGCTATTACCGGAAGATTTTGTGCGCTATCGCCACACCATGCTTCAGTCAAAACTATCCAGGTATAAATGTTTTGGATATTTTCAATAGTATTTTTCAATTCCTGGTTTATCACAAGCGTTTTATGGATGCGTTGAGTTCTTGTAAAATTCAATTTTGTAAATTCGATTAATGCCGGGATGCCAGGCAAATGGCGAACGGGTAATGAAATAAGTAATGTCGGCCGGCAAAGATTTGAAAGTAAAATTTGTAGCCAATGATCTTACTGGTGAAGGTACCTTTGCAAAGTCAACAGCGGAATTAAAAAAGAACAGGTTTACAATTCGGTAAAGGAGACAAAATCAACCGGGGTTATTTTGCTGGTAGATGCAAAAAACAAAAAAGGTCATCAAACAAATCAGTGTAGCGAAGCCATCTGAAGAAATTATTAAAGAGATTACAGCAGCGCAAAGTTGATTGGTTGTCTTTTTTCATAGACAGGTTGATGGTGGTTTAAAGTAACAGCCTTATTGCAAAAGAAGGCTGTTCATAATTTAAAAGAAATAATAAAATGAGAAAAATAATAACTCTTTCAGTTTTATCTGTTGCAGCATTGCTGCTACTATTGATAACTATGGTATTTGCTTCCTGTAACAGCAACTCCGGTGACAATGCTATTGCAGAATCAAAAGACGGGGTTCATTTCTTTACTGGCACACTGGAAGCCGCCTCTGCATTGAGTAAAAAAGAAAACAAACCCATTTTTTTACTTGCACATGCAAGCTATTGCAGTTCCTGCAAGAAGATGAAAAGGAATATCTTTCCGCTTAAAGAAGTAGGAGATATTTTTAATAAAAATTTTATTAACGCCCAGGTAGATATTGAGAGTGACGAAGGAATAAAGATTGTAAAAGACTATGAAATTACCGCAACGCCAACTTTGCTTTTTCTTGGGCCTGATGGAAAGGTTATTAAAAAATCAAGTGGGTATCAAGATAAAGAAGAGTTGCTTGCTTTGGCAGATAAAATAAAGTCAGTAAATAACTGAGTGAACTTTTTTGGATAGTTTCAGATAAATATTAAAACTTATGCGGTTACTTTTTATCCTGTTTTTATTTTCTTTGAATACAGCTACTGCCCAAAAAATTGATTCTTTATTTTTGGATGCTGCTATTTCGAAATTGCAAAATTCAAAAGAATATACATTGAAAGTGGCTAACGGAATGCCGGAGGAAAAATATGGTTTCAAGCCTGTGCCGGAGGAAATGAGCTTTGGTGAACAGCTACTGCATATTGCAGCTAACTTAAATTGGTTGACTTCCTCCTATATTACCAGCAGTAAAAGCCCGGTAACAAAAGCAGCAACACAAGTTCAGAAAAAAGAGGAGATCATACAGGTTTTAAGCAACACCTATGACTTTGCAATTGGCGCATTAAAATCGTTTGAGGCAACGCATTTAGCAGATACCGTTTCTTTTTTTGCAGGCCCAAAAACCAAACTCCAAATAATTAACCTCATCGGCGATCACCAAACCCATCACCGGGCGCAGATGATTGTGTATTTAAGATTGAACGGCATAAAACCACCGGAGTATGTAGGATGGTAACAGCATTGTAACTTAGCTAACTTCTGCCGGAGGGGCTGTTACATCTTAAGAATGAAATCAGCATTAATCATATTTGTCCGCAACCCGGTATTTGAAGATGCCATCTTATTCTTTTCCTCATTCATGATTAAAACTACCTTTTAAAACCATTGTGTCTTAAGATAGTGATACAATGAAAACATGCTTACCCTCACTCATGGTCTTGTGCCATGCGACCCCCGCTATTTTTAGCACATTGCAAGCACACAAAACCCCGACACACTAGCCAACCTTGCAAAGAGCTAAAAATGCCAACACACAGGCCACCCACCCCGGCTGACGAATATCTTCATCATTTGTTCGACATTTCAGCAATATATCATTATTGGACACCAAGCCCACCCACCACCCCACTGACAGAATGCTTATAAACAGCGACTAACAGATTCAACAAGTTGCGACTTTGTTTCATATCGCATTAGCCAGGTTTATCCTGACAACTACACTATAAAATATAATTTTAGACACCATTTCAATATTAACACATATCTTTCATATCACATTAGTCAGGACAAACCCGACAATTCAACTATGAAGCATAAATATATCTCTACGCGGTCAAATGAATTGCTGTCCTATTTCAACGGACAGAACAAGGTTTGCTTTGGCTATGCAGAAGCATTCGAAGCATTGCCAGATTCAAAAGAAAGTACTGTAAGAGAGTTGCTAAGCGATATGACCAGACGGGGACTTTTAATGCGGTTAAAAGAAAGTATTTATTATATCATTCCTTACGAGCAGAATGCTGAAACATTTATGCCCGACTGGCATTTGATTGCTGAATACATTGTAAAAGATGCAGAACATTATATTGGTTATTATTCGGCCCTGCAAATTCATAACCTCATTACACAACCTTCTTTAAAAGAGCAAATAGTTGTTTCCAAACAACTCAGGCCATCAGAAATCAAAATCAAGAATATTGCTTTTCAAT
>JBDSAP010000229.1:0-12409 GCA_039922055.1 Ferruginibacter sp. | reverse complement strand
CAGGTTTCGCTTCCTTTTCCGAGTGTAACCGGGGGCATACACCGGTATGAATTGTCGGAGAATATTGGTAACGGAGCCTGGAACAATAGTTACAAGTGGCTAAATAATGTGAAAGAAATGTATGCGGCTTCCATTAAAGCCGGGGATGTAAATTACCAGGCCATCGCTATGACAATGAACGCCTGGATATATGGCAACCTTACAGACTGTTTTGGTGATGTGCCCATGGACGAAGCCTCCCGCGCTGATTCAGGTATTCTTAAACCGAAGTTCAATACACAGCAACAGGTGTATACCAAAATTATCGCCGGCCTCGATTCAGCGAACAACATGTACAATACTTCAAAAGCAATGGCATTTGGTACAGATATCCTGTTCGCAAATAATGTAAGCCGTTGGAAAAAGTTTACCAACTCCCTGCGCATGCGCTTATTGCTACGAGTGTACAAAAAGCCGGAGATGAATTCATTGACTCAGTTGAATGCCATGATCGCCGATCCAACAAAGTACCCCGTTTTTACCAGTAATGCAGAAGCGGGCGTACTTCAGCTAACCGGCATCACACCGATGGTTTCTCCCTGGGGACGGGCAATTGATTTTACGACTTTCAGAGCATCAGGTAAATTTTTTCTCGATAGTTTAACCGCATTCAATGACCCCCGGCTGCCAAAGTTTGCAACACAGGCA
The DNA here is from genome assembly GCA_039922055.1 of Ferruginibacter sp. GTDB lineage: Bacteria > Bacteroidota > Bacteroidia > Chitinophagales > Chitinophagaceae > Ferruginibacter. Next base: position 11,722 of record JBDSAP010000229.1, on the reverse strand, counting down.
AAGAACACCGGTGGACCATTGTACAAGGGAATACCCAGTGGTTATGCCGGTAGCGAATCGCAGTTTAATTATACGCCATCCAACCTGAACATCGCCCTGGTTACAGCCCCTATGATCTGCATAGTGATGAATTATGCTGAGGTGGAATTTATAAAAGCAGAAGTTGCCTGGCGGAATGGCGATGCAGCAGCGGCGCAAAGCGCTTATGAAAAAGGAGTAAAAGCAGCCATTGAACAATGGGGCGCAACAATGCCAGCTACCTACTTTAATAACAGCAGTACGGCTTATGATGGAACGCTTGAAAAGATTATGTTACAGAAGTATTATGCATTGTATTTTATAGACTACCAACAATGGTTCGAGTACCGTCGCACCGGTCTTCCCGTGTTGCCTGTGGCAGATGGTATGATCAATAATAAACTGATGCCTGCACGTTTTCGTTACCCCATACCCGTGAGAACAAATAACCCGGATAACTATAAAGCCGCAGTTGAATCCATGGGACCGGATGATATCAATACCAAAGTGTGGTGGCAAGATTAACTTTGTACTGGGGCTATACTACACATCCTCAACAATCATAAGAAATGGAAAGAAGAGATTTTTTAAAAAATATCGGCCTGGCCGGTGGAATGTTTGTGCTGCCGGAAGCCATGGTACCATCCGCTTTGCTTCGGAACCTTCCCGGCAAAGACCTTTCAAGCCTGGTGCTAAAAGGGAAGGTGCATAACAACGGAAAAGCAATCGCCGGGGTGGCTGTAACAGATGGAATAAACGTAACGCTTACTGACAAAGACGGCAAATACGAGTTGCTAAGTAATAATACAGCGGAGTTTGTTTACATCAGTATTCCTGCGGGATATGCGTTTGAAAACAACCTGGGCATTGCTAACTTTTATCGGCCGCTTGCTGAAAAGCAAGGGTCTTTTAAATCTGATTTTAACCTGCAAAAATTGCCCGGCGATGATAGCCGTCACCATTTTGTAGTGTGGGCCGACACTCAAATGATTTCGAAAGAAGATGCACAACAATTAAAAGATACGGCAGCACCGGACCTTAAGGAGTTGGTAAGTTCTTATCCCGCAGGTTCATTGTTTCATGGTATTGGTTGTGGTGACCTGGTATGGGATCATTTTGAGTTATTTGATGATTATCGAGACGCAGTTGCAATAACTGGCATACCTTTTTTTAACGTGATCGGTAATCATGATATGGACCTGGATGCCCGTTCCGACGAACATTCGGCCAAAACATTCAAGCAACAGTTTGGTCCAACTTATTATTCATTCAACCGCGGAGCTATTCACTATGTAATATTGGATGATGTGTTCTTCATCGGGGTAGCAAAAAAATACATTGGCTATATAACCGAAATGCAGTTGCAATGGCTCGAACAGGACCTGGCACATGTTAAAAAGGGGAGTACCATAATTGTTTGCCTGCACATACCTACTAACACCGGTTTGGCACGCAGGGTAAATAAGGAGGAAGAGCTGGGGGGAGTTGTTGCTAACCGGAAACAGTTGTATAAACTACTGTCGCCTTTTAAAGTGCATATTATGTCGGGCCACACGCATTTTAACGAAAAATGGGAGGAAGGAAATATTATGGAACACAATCATGGTACTGTATGTGGCGCCTGGTGGACCGGACCAATATGCAGCGATGGAACGCCACGAGGGTATGGAGTATATGAAGTAGACGGCAACGACCTGAAATGGTTTTATAAATCCACAGGCCAACCGAAGCAACACCAATTGAAGATTTATGCACCGGGCAGGTTTAAGGAGCATCCAACTGAGTTAGTTCTAAATGTTTGGAATTGGGATCAATCCTGGAAAGTGGAATGGTTTGAAGATGACCAGCCTAAGGGTGCAATGCAACAGCGGGTTTCTTTAGATCCATGGGCAGTAGAATTATATGCAGGTGCGGAGTTGCCAAAAAAACATAAGTTCGTTGAACCCACTTTGGCGGACCATCTTTTCTTTGCGACTCCAACGCCAGGCGCCAGGCGCATTACCGTTAAGGCTATCGACCGTTTCGGAAAAGAGTATGCCGAAACCGTAAATTTAGATGGAGCAGGATAAATGGTTTAATAAACCGAAAATTTGTCAACAAGTGACCTTGAATATTATCAATACATTAAACTTAAGATAACAACGCTATTCCGAATTTGAAACCCGTAAATTTTTATTAAATTGGGTATAATACTAATGAGTATTTTTTTAAACAATTTAATAGTGTTGATATGTCAAACACAGTTGCAATTGTTCTTGTTATTGCAGCAGCAATAACATTGATTATTTTGTTAATCTGGAAAAACAAAAAAGATAAAAAACTAATAAATCCAGATGCTCCCGATTCAGTAGAAGAAACAATTATGGACCAGGAGCGCCGAAGGGACAAAATATGAGAGGATGAAGACAAAATGGTTGGTAGTATCCTTTAAAAGATAGAGTGAGAAGGGCTTTCAATTAATTAAATTGAAAGCCTTTTGAATTTAACTGCCTTAACATACGACCCGTTTGATAAGCAGGTATCAATCAAATGATATTAGTTATCTGAAGCAGTTCACAGCCTTCAAAATATTTTTTTGTTCGAAACGTGAAATGGAATTTATCCAAAACTAGCCACCGTTGAAAAGAGATGTATTTATGTCACCTGAATCGGGTGTTTACATATTGAACTGTGCTGGCGGGGTAGGTATGACGATGAGTTTTGGATTGGCAGAAGAAATGATGAATACGATTTAAGTAGTAGGCTTCTTAATTATTTGCCGAATTGAACAGATAGATATCGTTCCCATCAAAAGGTCTTAAATCTTTTAAAATCAATGAATTAGGAAGTAAATTAAACGCGACAAAAAACTAAGGTAATATCTTGATAACATTTACGTAACATATCCTTAACATACCACAGACATCTTTGCAAAAAATATTTAAGGCATGAGATTGTTACTGGTTCTAATTGCATTATTTACACTTTCTTCAGGTGTATTGGCTCAGAAGGGAAAAGTTGAAGGAAAGGTTACTGATGCTAAAACAGGACAGCCGCTTACAGGTGTTTCTGTTATAATCAAATCAAATAATCGTGGTACTTCTACCGACCTGGAAGGCCGGTATATATTGAATACCGATAGCGCTTCAAAACTTTCATTGGTATTTACATACAATGGCGTTACACAACAGGTGGATGATATTATAGTAGCCGATGGAAAAGTAACTACTCAAAATCTTTCTCTTACTCAAAGAGAAAAAACGGAAGAAGCGGTGGTTGTAAGGGCAGCAAGTACAGCCCGGAGAGAAACTGCGGCGTCTTTGATCACTTTTCAAAAAAATACGAATACGGTTGCTTCTGTAATTTCCGCAGAAAGTATTAAAAGGTCTCCCGATAAAAATACAGGCGAAGTTTTGAAACGCACTCCGGGCGCCAGTTTGATCGACGGAAAATTTCTTGTAATAAGAGGTTTAGCTGATCGCTATAACCAGGCAATGCTGAATGGCATATTACTTACCAGTACCGAACCTGATCGTAAAACTTTCTCCTTTGATATTATTCCTGCCGCAATGATCGATAACATCGTTATCAACAAAGCATTTGTTCCTGAACTTCCCGGAGAGTGGGCAGGAGGTTTAATACAGGTAAACACGAAAGACATCCCCGCCAAAAATTTCCTTAATATACAAATCGGTACAGGCTTCAACAGCCAAACCGTTAAGCATGATTTTTATAAAGCGGACGGCGGCAAACTTGACTGGTTAGGTATTGATGATGGCACAAGGGGATTGCCTGACAGCTACACAACAAAATCTGCTTTTAACCTCGCTACTCCGGCGCAACGAAATATTATCGGCAAAGAATTGAATAATAACTGGGCCGCTAAACCAGCGGGCGTTTCACCCAATGTTTCCTTCCAGGCCAACGGCGGTTTTACAGGAACCATGTTTGGTAAAAAGGTAGGCGGTATTATAGGTATCAATTACAATAAATCGAACCGGTTCATAGATATTTTAAATCGTATTCAAACCCTGGAGAACGGCGTGTTTGGGCAACAATATAGTTATGATGATGATCGCTATACACAGGATGTGACCGTGGGTGGTTTGGCGAGCATTTCGTTGCAATTAAATAATAGCAATAAGATTAGTTTGAAATCCATCATCAATGTAAATACAAACAATTACGCGATTCAGAGAAGTGGTATAAATAATAACGCTAGCGATGATGTATATGGTGGAGAACTGACCTTTAGGCAAAATACGTTTTTTACTACCCAGCTAACAGGCGAGCACAATATTGCAGGCGTCCTGAAGCTTAAATGGTATGGCGCTTTCAACATACTGGATGGATATAGCCCTGACCAGCGCCGTTATCAATACACCCGTCCTTCAGGTACACAATTGCCTTACCTGTTCCTGATGGGTAACTCGCTGGCACAGGAAAGTGGCAGCCGTGTATTTCAAAGCCTGAGCGATTATATTTATACAGGTGGCGGTGACTTATCCTACACCTTCGATCTGTTTGGAAAAAAGCAAACTGTAAAAGGCGGTTATATGTTACAGGTAAAGGATCGTTTGTTTGATGCACAGCTTTTTGCTAACCATTATATCAATAACAATCCAACATTGCGCCAGTTGCCGATTGATAAAATATTCGTTCCTGAAAATTTTGGCGATGGTTCTGATGGAAGTGACCTTTTCAGTTTCAATGCTATCAACAACAGGAATTTTCGCTACCTGTCCAATACAATTTTGAATGCAGGTTTTCTACAATTCGATAATCAATTCAGTGAGAAGCTGAGGATTGTTTGGGGCTTAAGGGTGGAAGATTTTGACCAGTTATTGGGGTCGGTAAAAGCCTGGGACGATCGTCACAAACATACAAAGCAAACCGATTATCTTCCGGGAGTAAATCTTACCTACAAGCTGGATGCTAAAACCAACCTTCGGCTATCAGGTTCGCAAACAATTATACGGCCGGAGCAAAGGGAATTAGCTGCATTAACTCTTTATGATTTTGAATTGAATTCAGCAGTACAAGGTAATCCTGATCTTGTTCGTACCAAGGTCACCAATTTTGATCTGCGTTACGAGTTGTATCCGCGTTCCGGTGAGGCATTCACTGCCGGAGTTTTCTTCAAACATTTCGATAAGCCAATTGAGCAGATCCTTCAGCAAGGCGGTGCAATATTCACCTATTTAAATCCTGATAAAGCTACTGCTTATGGTGTTGAAATTGAGTTACGCAAACGTCTTGATATGGTTGATGTGTTGAAGAACTTTACCATACAGGCTAATGCAGCTTATATCAAGAGTAACGTAAAAGATGAAACAAGAAAAATCGACAGGTCATTACAGGGACAATCACCTTACCTGTTGAATCTTGGTTTGATGTATGATCTTGAAAAGGCCGGATTGAACGCCACATTATTATTTAACCAAATAGGCAAGCGTATCTATCTCGTGGGTGATATTCCTGCAGGCGGTGGTGGCGGTGCACCTGATATTTGGGAAGCTCCACGGCCTGTGCTTGATTTCCAGTTAGGAAAAAAAGTGTTGAAAAATAAAGCAGAGCTGCGTTTAAACGTTGCTGATATTTTAAACAGAACACAGTATTTCTATCAGAATGACAACAGCAATACCGGCTTTCAAAAGGCAACAGATGCTTACCGGTTTACCAGGAAATTTGGAACCACTTACAGTATATCATTTAACTATTCACTCTAACTAAAAGCTTTAAAAAAACAAAAGGGAAATATGAAAAAGTACATTCTTTACGTAGCAGTTATTACGTCGGTAAGTATAACAGCTTGTCGCAAAATTGAAACGGACGGAGAGCCGTTCATTGTTGAGGGGCCTGGATCAGGTAATAATAATGGAACGGGTAAGACCGTAACCCTTTCGGGTCACGTTACAAAAGACACCACGCTACTCGCTGCCAATAATAATATTTTATCCGGACTGGTTTATGTAGATGCAGGCGTTACATTAACGGTCGAGAAAGGGGCAACTGTTAAAGGAGCTTATTCCGGTACCAACACGGCTGCCCTTATCATTAAACGTGGAGCAAAATTAATGGCAGTGGGAACGCAGGAAGCTCCCATCGTTTTCACCTCTGCATCTCCAACACCTACCTCAGGCGACTGGGGTGGAATTGAATTGCTTGGTAAAGCGGCAATAAATTCGAGCAACGGCGGAAAGCCCGGTTTATATATACCCGAGGGTGGTTTTAATACTGCTGCCGGCGATGGACTGGCTGGCTCCGGCGATGCATTAGTGCCAACGCCTGTAAATGATGATAACTCTGGTACGTTACAATATGTGCGCATTGAATATGCTGGTTATGCATTTTTGCCCAACCAGGAAATAAATTCCCTCACTATGGCGTGTGTTGGAAGCGGCACTACAATAGACCATATACAGGTATCTTATGCAAAAGACGATGCTTACGAATGGTTTGGCGGAACAGTTAACTGTAAATACCTGATAGCTTACAAAACACAGGATGATGATTTTGATACCGACAATGGCTTTAGTGGAAGTGTGCAGTTTGGTTTGATTGTGCGTGATTCTTCTATTGCAGATGTATCTAAATCTGAAAGTTTTGAAAGTGATAATGATGGCTCCGGTAGTGCACTTACGCCGCAGACTAATGCAGTTTTTAGTAACGTCACATCATTTGGTCCTTTAGCCACACCAGAGAATGTTGGCAATAGTAACTACCAGGGAGCAGCGGTGCAAATCAGGAGGAACTCATCTCTTTCTATTTTCAATTCAACATTTGTAGGTTGGTCAACAGGGATATTGATAGATGCCGGATTGGGAACTCCAACAGATAAGAACATTACAGCAGGCACTTTGCAATTGAGCGGTATCTTATTGGTAAGTTGTAAAACACCGGTTGCTTATACAGCAAGTGCATCAGCACCAACAGGAGAAACACAAGCCACTATATCAGCCTGGTTTAACAACAATCCTAAAAATAAAATACTTACGCAAACTGCTGCACAAGCGATTTACACCAGGCCTTTTGATTATCTATCTCCGGATTGGGGACCGTTCGGTAATTCTGCTGTAGTTATTCCAACTGCCACTAATACCTATTTTGATGATCCTATTTTGAAAGCCCGGCCTTTCATTACCAAGGTTGATTTCCTCGGTGGTATTGCACCATCAGGTGAGAATGCGAATTGGTTTAAAGGATGGACAAAATTCAACGGTAAATAATAAGACTAACACCCTATGTAAAAAGCAGCTTTAAGGCTGCTTTTTTTATTATTGGACTATGGAGATGAGAGAAAGCTGGTGGTAGGATGTTTTACAATATTTCCCTTTTAATCATCGGTCTTTTTTTGACTCATAAATGTTTCTAATCAATTCCAATAGCTTTGCAGATATCACATCATTTATAAAAACAGATGACCAAAAAATTTGCTGATCTATTTAAAGGGTTCTTCGATAGCGAGAAAGTCGCGGGGTTATTACTTGTTTTCGGTACAATCATTTCGCTGCTTATTGCCAATTCTACAATTGGTGCAGACTACATACATTTCATGCACAACAAAGTAGATCTGTCTTTTGCAAATATCTCACTTGATTTGTCTGTTGAACATTGGGTAAACGATGGCTTAATGGCAATATTTTTCTTAATGGTTGGGCTTGAGGTAGAAAGAGAAGTATACATCGGTGAGTTAGCAGATTTCAGGAAAGCCATCCTTCCATTAGCAGCAGCAGTAGGCGGTATTTGCATACCAGCCTTCATTCATTTTATTTTGAATAAAGGGACAGCAACACAACCAGGGTTTGCTATTCCGATGGCAACAGACATTGCATTTGCATTGGGTATATTAGCATTGGCCGGTAGCAAAGTCCCAACCGCGGTAAAAGTGTTTTTAACAGCTTTGGCAATAATTGACGACATCGGCGCAATCATTGTAATTGCTTTCTTCTACACCAAAACTGTTTTATTAACTTACTTATTAATTGCACTTGCCATCCTGATCGGTCTGTTTATTTTAAATAGGTTGAAAATTAAAAAGTTGGTTCTCTACATCCTTCCGGGTATAGTGATGTGGTATTGTTTTTTAAAATCAGGAGTTCACGCAACAATAGCTGGTGTATTACTTGCTTTCGTTATTCCTTTTCACGAAGATGATGATGAGAATGCATCTTATCATTTACAGCATTTTTTACATAAACCGGTAGCCTTTATTATTGTGCCCATATTTGCTTTGGTCAATACTGCAATACTTATTCCTTCCAATATTATTTCAAATCTTTCTACATCCAATTCATTAGGCATCATCCTTGGTCTTATAGTAGGTAAACTGATAGGGATTTTCACAATTCCCGCCTTGTTAGTAAAATCAGGTTGGGCACAATTGCAGGAAGGCTTAACCTCGAAAAATCTTGTTGGTATTGGTTGTCTTGGTGGCATTGGTTTTACAATGTCTATGTTTATAAGTAACCTTGCCTTTAGTGATCCCGATTTGATTAGCAGTTCAAAATTGAGTGTTCTAATTGCTTCTGTTTTTTCGGCTACCGCGGGTTTACTGATTTTTCTTAGCAATAAGAAAAAATAGCACGATGCTGAAATGGATAAACCAATATGTATGGCATATTATGTGGATTATACTAATAGTGTATGGCAGGTAGCCAGGTTATAAACAGCGTGCTGAGAAAGGATTGTAGATTAGGAATCAACATTAATTTTATTCCGGAAAGAAAAAACTTAATTCAATACGATGGAAAAAATTGTCTCATGCAAATTAACCAGTCGTGAACTTCAAAAATATAAAACAGAAGTTATTGCGGGCTTGAAAGCTAATATATTAGAACGAAGAGAATTAGACAACGGCTATCAATACAGTTTTAACGGGTCTGATGAAATGATTGATAATATTACCAGCTTCATAAAAGCTGAAAGGGCATGTTGCAGCTTTTTTACTTTTAATCTTTTAATAGAAGATGATAGTACAAATATATTGTTGGAAATTACTGGTCCGGATAGTGCAAAAAAGTTTATTAATCAAGAAATGGATTTATAAAGTATAAACATGAAAAATACAATAGCATTCGTTTTATGTATTTATATCGTCTCTTCCTGTTCGGAGAAAAAGACTCAAATAAAAGATGACTTTATAATTGCTCATGGTCAAATGCCCAACATAACCAGGGACAAAGACAATGCAATTCATTTAGTGTATGGAAATGGAGACAGCATTATGTATGCCTCTTCTACTGATAACGGAAGTACATTTTCTAGACCGTCTCTCATCTCCAACTTGGCAGGGGTATATTCCTTTGCAATGCGTGGCCCGCAGATAGCATGTACCGATACGGGTATTGTGGTGACAGCCTGTTCAAAGTCGGGAAATATTTATTCTTTTTTTAAGAACAATGGAGCGAATTGGATGCAAGGGAAAAATGTAAATGATGTTGATACCATCGCTAAAGAAGGACTAATGGCCCTGGGTGCAGATGGGGTAAATGCCTTTGCTGTCTGGCTGGATTTGCGTGGCAATCACCGCAATAAAATATATGGCGCACAATCAACTGATGCCGGCAAAACATGGTCAAAAAATATAATGGTCTATACTTCTCCGGATACTACTGTTTGCGAATGCTGCAAACCTTCAGTCGTTGTAAAAGGAGATCATATTTACGTAATGTTCCGAAACCAGCTACAAGGTAACAGAGACCTGTATATTACGGAATCGGGCGATGGAGGTAATACATTTAGTGATGCAAAAAAATTAGGAAATGGCAACTGGAAATTAAACGGTTGTCCCATGGATGGGGGAGGGTTAGCGGTGGATGACAAGGGAGAAGTGCATACCGTATGGAGAAGAGAGAGCAAAATTTATACAGCGATACAAGCCATGCCTGAAATGGAGATTGGAGAAGGCAAAGGTTGTACAATGGACATTGTAAATAATAAAAATGTGTATGCCTGGGTAGAAAATGGATCTGTAGTAATTGTAAAACCACAAGGACAAAAAGTGGTTATCGGCAAAGGGTCTCAACCTGTGTTAAAAGCTGTAGACGATGAACATATTCTATGTGTATGGGAAAATGAAAAGCATATTCATGCAGCAGTGATCAAGTTGTAACAAATCCGAAATGTGCAGCCGCATGTAAACCTTGCGCAGATGAATGTCGCAAGATGGCGGCATAATTACGCAGTAGTTGTATGATGTGCAGATAGAAAGCACTGGCTTGTCAAAAACCGAGACTTTAATATTTTCAATTGTTGGTACGCCAAACACAAGCTATGCTGCATACCAACAATGGCATTGCAGGCTTTTGTTTGCAAATTGTTTGCAAATCTGCAAAAAAGGCCAAATGATCAGGTTGGGAAAATTTGATTTATAGTAAAGCAGTATTTCGATATTCTGAAGATTATCATATAGTATTGAAATAATCAGACCTTGCTAACTGTTGAATATGAATAACTTGTTTAGCTCTTATAAACTCAGGTCGTCTCAATAAAAAAACCTCACATTTCTGTGAGGCCTGGTGGGAATTGACGGGGTCGAAGAGAAATTGTCTCCAAAACAACGATTATTAACCCCAAAGCAAGTGCAAATAATCTATACTCACTTAGGAGAGCCTTGATTATCTGTTATTAACCAAGATTAACCCCCTATTATCTGGTATTAACTGAAAAGCAGTTTCAATGGTTAACCCATATTTACATAAAAAAATGGAAACGATTTTCGGAAAACACAACCCTAGGGCTTTGCATTTAGATGGATTAGATTCCATGACCAAAAAAGTAACAATCGGCTTTAAATGTAACCCCAAAATAAAATTAAAGCTTGCGCAGGATGCAAATAAATATGGCTTAGCCCTAAGTGAATATATTGAAAATCTTCTTTTGGACTTGGAAGGGGCGCACCGGCCAGATGCCAAACAAATTTTTGAATTAAGTGAAAAGCTTGCTTTTTATGAAAATGATATTTTAAAAAATCTTTTCAAGCAATATGAAAGTCAGGAAATGGTAATTAAAAAAGCTGATGGTGAGGATTTTAAAATTAGAATTAACGAGCCGAAGGATATCTACAGCATTATTATAAACTCTTATAAAACTAAAAAATGATTGAGCAAACAATTTTTCCGTTTGAAAATGCAAGCCCTAATCTAAGTAATCTTGCCTTATTTATTATAATACTGTTTGTATTTGCGCTTTTAATTTATTCAAGCTTGAGCAAGGATAAAGTTGTCAGAAAAATGCAGAATTAGTCCCCCTCATATTAACTCTATGTTATTTGTTTGCATAATGCACTGACAAATTTGGTTCTGGCCGGAATAACGGGTAACTTCGACGAATCTAACGTCTATAATATCGACTTCGTCGAAGTTACCCGTTATTCCGGCGCCTACACTTCTCATTTTCTCCTCTACAAAATACTGATTTTCAAGGGCATATATGATTTCCGCATTTCCTTTTCTTAACATTTTTTTATATGTATGCATGTAAAGGCGTTATTCACTTTATACGTATAAGTATAATAAAATTGAGAAAACTATACATTTAAGTATAAAAAATTATACTTTTTTATATCTTTACATATAAAGATGTGACGATGAAAAGTATTAAGTATTTACAAGCCTCTCAGATAGACAGTAAGATTAAAGCCTTCAGAACAGCCGAAGGAGTACCTATACCGTCACGTGGATGGATTTATGGAATTAGAACATCACTAAATATGACCTTACGT